>JAZBNU010000315.1:0-4875 GCA_036350815.1 Desulfopila sp. | reverse complement strand
ATCACTGTCCTCGTCCAGCAGATCACCAAAGGTGCGTACTTTGGTCGGACAGGTTGACTGGCATGCGGTGGTGCCGGTTTCTGCTATGCGATGATCGCAAAAAGTGCATTTGTCGATTTTGACTTTGGTGTCATCGACAAAACGGGCATCGTAGGGGCAGGCTTCCATGCAGGCTTTGCAAAGAATGCACTGTTTTGCTTCAACTTTCACAATACCGCCCACCTCATAGTGACTGGCGTTGGTCGGACAGACTCTGACGCAGGGAGCGTCGATGCAGTGGTTGCACTGGGAGGGGTAGGTGTTGGCGAAAGGTTTGCCGAAGACGGTTCCCTCAACGAGACCAACCCAGATGCGCTGCTTGTCGGCTCCCAGTTGGACACCATTTTCTTCTTTGCAGGCAACCTCACATGCCTGACAATTTATACAGTTTTGATAGTCAAGTGCTATTGCGTAATTTGTAATCATATCTTTTTCACCGAAACAAGGGTATCATGCATGATTGCGCAGCCAAACACCGGCTCGATCTTCCCTTCGATTATTTGATTGTCATTCGCTCCATTTCGATGGGCAAATGTCATTCCTTCCGAGGTGGCGCCAAATCCATGAATGTAGAAGATGGTTTCTGGAATAATCTTAGGAGTAGGAAAAGCTTTAATCCGTATGGTTCCAACGCTGCTTGATATTTCCACGATATCACCAAAGCTGATTCCCATTTCTCGTGCTTCTTTTTCATTGATCCAAACGTAATTTTCGCGCATCAATTCAAGAAGCATAATGTTGTTCTGCGTAGCGCTCTGGGTGTGCTGGGCGTGACGACCGGTGATAAATTTAAATTTACCCGCGGGTATGTTAACGTACTCGTCATCAGACCATTTCGGCATGGGGTCAATCCCTTTGGACTCCATGCTGCCCAGGTAACACTCAATCTTTTTGCTGGGGGTGTTGAAAACGCGCTTCCAGGGTGCGACGTCCGCCGGATTGACACAGGTCTCGCAGGATTTACAGCCCTCTGCCAATACGGTATCTCTGTCGACTTTCTCCACCAACGGGAGAACGGAATAGGTTTTCTTCTCTTCCGGGTAGCATTGAAAGGTATTGTTGTTGATCTTTTTGAAATCAGAAAGCATCTCAGGATAGTAGACACCGGTTTCACGCAGAATTTTCCAGGCTTTTTCTCCGTATTTATCGGCAAACATATGTTTGTTGATTTCTTCCTGAGAATGCATGAAAGGCTCGGCCAGATCATATCCTCCGTCCATATAGACTTCTTCTTCTGAGGAAGTCTCCAGCTCAAGCTGGAGTTCTTCATCGTACTTCTTGGTGATTTCCCACAGCGGCTTGCTGAGAGTCTCCCCCAGTCCGCGCATGATCTCAATAACAGGCCTGGTCTCGTACATAGGCTCAATCGCTTTGCGGCGCAGGGCGATGGCGGGCTCTATTCCGGCAAAGGACTGGACAGGATCTTCTCTTTCCAGATAGGTACATTCCGGCAGGATGACATCGGCAAACATGGCTGTATCGCTGGGCATGGTATCGATAACGACCACCAGATCCATTTTTTCAAACATCTTTCTTGTTTTGGCGGAATCGGGCACGGAGAGCATCGGGTTCTGTTTGTAGACGAACATTCCCCTGATCGGGTAGGGGGTTTTGCCTTCTGCGACCATATTTCTCCATGCCACCCAGGAGCCCGTTGCCCCCACAACAGCGGCGGAATTGCTTTCAATTCGTGAAAGGGCGTTAAAATAGATGGGTGCATTGGCTGCATGTTCATTTAAAGGCAGCTTTTTACCGAAGACGATGCCGCCTTTGACGTCGACCCCGCCTCCCAAGGCAGTAAAAATGGCCATGGCCCGGCGGAGCTGGAAATCGTTTTTGGCCCAGGTGGAGCGTCTACCCTGATAATAGATGGCCTGAGGTGCTGCCGCCATGAAATCATGCGCGATTTTACAGATGGTATCTGCGGGTACACCAGTGATTTTTTCAGCCCATTCCGGGGTATATTTATTATCTAAAATGTGCTTTCGGTATTTTTCAAAATCATTGAAGTTGTTTTCAACAAAGGTTTGGTTGTACAGATGGCCGGCAAGAACTACGTAAGTCAGGCCCAGGACAAAGGCCAGATCAGTACCCGGTTTAATGGGTACGTAGGTGTCGGCATGCATGGCGGTATTGGTGTAGCGGGGATCAACCACCACCAGTTTGGCACCTCTGCCGCGGGTTCTTTTGAAGATATCCATGGTGTCGGGTGTCAGGATAGCTTCTGCCCTGTTGGCACCTGCCATTATCACATATTTTGCATTTTCCAGATCGGCCTGTCCATACCCGCCCAGGGTCAAGGTAAAGCCTGAGACCGTGCTCTGCAGGCAGATAGTGGAGTGGTTCAGGAAGTTGGCGCTGCCGAACTTCTGTGCCATGAATGTTTTGTAGGTGTGTTCGCCTAAACCCTCACCGGCGCAATATCCGATACAGGAGCGATTGTCCTCTTCTTCATCAAGTATCTGTACCAGTTTGTTTTTTATGTGGGCATACGCTTCATCCCAGCTTGCTCTTCTGTATCTGCCGTCGCCTCTTTCTCCTGCTCTGATAAGAGGGTATTTCAGGCGATCGGGATCATACAGCGCATGAATGCCTGCGGCACCTCTGGCGCACAGCATATTTCTCGATTTCGGAAAGTAAGGGTTTGGTTCCAGTTTTTTTACAATGCCGTCATGAACATGGGCAATGGCTGCACATTTATTGACGCACATTTCACAGAGGGTTGGAACTTTCTGAATAACTGGGGTTCCAGATGCTCCACTGGAGTCCGCAAAAATTTTTACTCCGGATAATGAGGTTCCGCCGATAACAATCAGTGCCACACTGCCCTGAAGAAATCTCCTTCGTGAGATCTCAACTGTCATAATGTTTCTCCAAAAAAAAATTGATTTCCAGTAAATACCGAAAAAGACTATCAGCCTGTTCTTTGAACAGAACAAGACATCGATCTCTGTAATTATAAGTAGTAAGAATAAAGCAATTTGTGTGCCAAATTAAATTATGCACAAAACTATGTTGCGGTCAAGTGGGTCAGGCTGAATTTTCAACTGCGACAGTATGGTGTATCGACTTAAGTTGTTGGTATTTTATGTAATATGTGTTGTGTGCACGTATCCAAGAAAAGACTTGTCAATGGGCTGCTGTTGCTGTACAGCAGGCAGATCGTTGGCGAAATCGACTAAAGAAAGAGAATATTGCCGGGCTGCCAGCTCAAGGAAGTGCAATGGAAAATACTGTTGCATGTTTCTTCTGGAAAATCAGGCGAGACCATAACGGTGCATCTGGTTCCAGACAGTTACGCGAGACACACCTAAAATGCGGGCTGCCAGTGATTTATTCCCTCCTGCCTGATGTAAAGCTTCCCGCAGATCTCTTTTTTTACGTTCATCCAGACTCATTTCCACTATGGTTTGAGATGCGGATTTGTTGGCTGATGAAAGTACATCTGGTGGGAGATGCTGGGGTTCTATTCTGTTGTCCATACAGGTAACGAAGGCATATTCAAATGCACTTTTGAGCTCTCTCACATTGCCAGGCCAGGAGTAAAGAACTAATGCCTCCATTGCTTCAGGAGAGATGCCGTGAATGGGTTTATTGCTTTTCAACTGGACATGGCGGAAAAACATCTCTGCCAGCATGGGGATATCTTCTCTGCGTTCTCGCAGTGGTGGAATTTTTATGGGGAGAACATTGATGCGGTAATAAAAATCACTCCTGAAGGAGCCGGATTCAACGAGTTGCTTGAGGTCTCGGTTGGTGGCGGTGATAACACGTACATCAACGGGAATAGAACGGTTGTCGCCAACCCGTTCAATCACTTTTTCTTCAAGGACCCTGAGGAGCTTGATCTGGATTGATTGAGGTAGGTCACCGATTTCATCAAGAAAAATGTCGCCACCGTTAGCAGCCTCAAAACGCCCTTCCCTGCTCTGGTATGCGCCGGTAAAGGCACCCTTGACATGGCCGAAAAGCTCGCTTTCCAATACCGATTCATTGAGTGCGGCACAGTTTACCTGGACATACGGGCGGTCTTTACGGGCGGAACTTTCATGGATTGCTCGTGCTGCAAGTTCTTTGCCGGTGCCGCTTTCACCGATAATGAGCGCTGGAGCGTCGGATTCAGCGACATTGGCTATCATAGCAAAGGTTTTCCGCATGATAGATGATGCTCCGACCATCCCTTCAAAAGTGTATTCTGCCTGAAGTTCGCGTCGATAGGCTTCCAGCTGGATGTTTTTTTCGATGAGTTCAGAAACATCGGCGAGGGTTTCCACAGCACCGACAATCTGGCCGTTTTCTCGCAGTACCGAAGCATTTTTCATGACATGGACGAGATTGCCGTCTTTTCGACTTATGGTACATTTCTGCATTTTGACTTCTCCGGCACTGAAAAGTCGACACCAATGGTGACCGGTGGGGTCGAAAATTTTACGGCAGCTGCTGCATTTAAGGATGGAACAGGGCTGTCCCAGCAGTTCTTTCTGACTGTATCCGGTTATCTCAGACAATGCCTGGTTTGCCGAAATGATGGTGCCGCCGACGTCGACGATCATCACACCGTCATGAATTATGTCCACCACTGTTTTCCAATAGCGGTTTAAGGTTTTTTCCTGCATATTATTTCCTTGCGAAAGGTGTCTGTTTGAACATGTGTTAAAACAATATGAACACAATTTAACACATTTTCAAGGTAAATAAGAACAGTTCTCAAAAAAAAGATAAAAAGAGAGTGCTCAGGCCTCGGTGAAATCCAACGAAGAGCTTTTTGAGGGTGTAATAAAGAAATCTGATTACCCCTAAAGATCAGCAAGGCCTATGGGGCAGGATCACTCTTTT
>JAZBNU010000314.1:0-8373 GCA_036350815.1 Desulfopila sp. | reverse complement strand
GGGCGGCAGAAGATTCCACTTCTCTGATCCTAATGGAAACGAATATGCAGTCTGGTCTGAGCCCGATGCATAAGCCGGCGATGCAAGCCACTTCATTGCCGCGCCGGCGTGCTGTTCGCAAGTCTTTCAATACTACTGTGGCAAGGCCTGAGTGCTGGGCTTTTGCCATAAAGCTTTTCTCCAGAATATAAATGATTCAAATGTCAGAATCACTGGACTGGGAAAAGACTATTCCATACAGAGCAGAAACCAGATTTATGAAGACATAGCATTGAGAATTACACTTGGCCTGATTGCCCTTTGAGGGGAGGCTGCTCAACCTCCTTCTTCTTTCCTGATTTAATTATCTGCCGGCATTGATTTTCCGCGTCCATATCGTTTTTTGCGGTAATGGTTACGACGGCTTGATTGTCTTTTTGGATGAACTCGTATTTGCCTTCTTCGGAATATTCCAGTAGCCAATCTCTCCATTGATGAATACATCTTCTTTTCATAGTGAACCTCCAAAGGGTTGTATAGCTCCACATACTATAACTCTAATTCTGATGAATAGATAAGGGAGATGTATAATTATTTGTCTTTGACGATGTATTACAATAAACTCAGCAGCAAATGTTCAGTTCCTGTAATTCAGGGAGCTGAAAGAAACACCTATTATGGAGAAAAGGTATGAACGCCGTTACCTCTCAGAAGAAGTTTTTTTCTTCCATCATCGATACCCTTGCCTTCGTTGTCTTGTTGTCCGTTACGTTTTCAACCACTGCCTTTGCGGGCGAACTTCCTATTGGGCGATTTACCGCCGAAGGACTGGCGGGGTGGGAGGAAAAAAGCTTCAAAGGGAACACCAAATATCGTCTGGTTAAAGAGGGTGACAGGATGGTTGTCGAGGCGAACAGTCGCGGGACTGCCTCGGGGATGTTCAAGGAACTCCGCTTCGACCCAGAGCAATATCGCTGGCTGCGCTGGTCCTGGAAAATCGACAAGACCCTGACGGAAGGCGACGAAAGAACCAAGGCTGGAGATGATTATGCTGCTCGGGTCTATGTCGTTTTTCCCGGTACTTTTTTCTGGCAGACAAAAGCGATCAATTATATCTGGGCCAACACTTTGTCTCAGGGTGAAGCAATTGCCAATGCGTATACCTCGAGTGCCATGATGGTAGCGGTGCAGTCAGGGGATGAAAACAGTGGTCGCTGGCTGACTGAGGAGCGGGATATTTATAGTGACTATGAAGAGCTGTTCGGTTCTCCCCCGGGAGCCGCCGGGGCCGTCGCTATCATGACGGATACCGATGACACCGGTGGCAGCGCTACTGCCTGGTATGGGGACATCACCCTGTCTTCACAACCTCAGCCCTGAAGAAGGGCAGCATATTGATGGCTGAACCTTTCTCGCCCCAACATTTCACGAAAAAGCAAGTTGTTGTCCTGTTTATAGTTAAAAATCAAATAATTTATGCCGATATTCTTTGGTTTGTGCTGGGCACAGTTTGCACTTAGAAAAGCTGCCAGCAAGCTCACCTATTATTCACCCTTCGGGCGTGCCTGCTGAGCCCATACTCTTCGTTATCAAGGGTTTGCGGTAGAGTATTACAGCTGGCACCCTTGATGCCTCGATTATGAACTCAACAAGCACGTGAAATATTGCGGCTAGCCCGAATTTCTCATGAACATTGTGTCGAATTCCTTGAACTGGATTACATTCCAATGTATTAAGTCGGTTTTCTTTTATAAGAAAACCATACACAATGTTCACCAAAGGCCAGCCGATCTTGCCGTGCCCGGAGTCTCACTTCGTTCGCTTACCTGCAGCGTTGCTGAAGCAATGTGCATAGACAACTATAGCTCATTGCTTCGCGCCTCGCATCCACGGCAACCTCGGCTGGTGAGAAATTCGGGCTAGCTCTCATTGTGGTCTTGCTATTGTATAGCAACCAGTTCAAGATCAAATATCAAGGTTTCTCCTGAAAGTGGTGAGGCGCAGTCCAGTGTGACGGTATCCTCAGTCAAAGCGGTAACAATCACAAACAGGGGCTCATCGTCCTCGTCGGTTATTTCCAGTTCGTCTCCGACCTTGAGCTCAAGATCCGTGGGAAGATCGGCAAGGGGGACTTCCATCAACATTTCTTCCTGTTTCTCGCCATGGGCCTGCTCTGGTTCAAGGGTTACTGTTTTTTTCTCACCGACCGACATGCCGATCACACCTGCCTCAAAACCATCGATAAGCTGACCATCACCCAGAGTGAACTCCAGCGGGTCTTCACCAATGGTGCTGTCGAAAATACTGCCGTCCTGGAGTTTGCCGGTATAGTGTACGGTGACTTTGTCGCCTGTTTTTGCTGTAATCATGATATGCTCCTGAAAAATAGAGTTTGCTGGGATGTAAAATATTAGGATGTTGATGTAGTATTGAGATTGATACGATTTACAAAGTGGGTGATATTGGCAGTATTTGTGATGAATGCTTTGTTGTCTTATGCGGGAAAACCAATCAGCATTTTTTGTCGGCATGAAAATATTGGTACAACTGTGACAGTGCTAATACCAGTCGGCTGATAAAATTACAATTGGAATCGTTGTGGAGGAGGAATGATAATTGACTATCGGGGTATGGGTTCCTATTGTTATTCGAGTATTAACCTATAATAACAGCCAAGGAGAAAAACATGAGCGAGAAGCAGAATGCGTCGCAGACGAAAAACACCGACCCTTTCTGGAAATGCGGTAAGTGTGGTAATACCGTGCAAATGCAGGCTCCCCCCGAAATTTGTCCCAGCTGTAAGGAAAAATGTCTTTTTAAGGATGTTACCTGCTACACTCCCGATTGCGGTGGACCGGGATCTATTGACCCGCGTCTCTGATCCTTCTGAATTCTGAGTAATCTGAGACGTTCGAAGCCAAGATCCTCTGGTCTGGAATACATTCTGCCAGAGGAAGGGTCATCTCTTGTGTCCAGTTATCAGGAAGTGTTTCGGCAGCTCATCGAAAATCTGCAGTTGCTGGAATCCGGTGCTCCCCAGTTGCTCTTGTACCTGTTCCGGCACGCATCGTATTTCCAGGGGAGGACCCTCTGGCATTTCTCTGTTTTTCCAGTCGATGATACAGATTTTTCCTTCAGGCTTAAGCAGTCTTGCTGCTTCTGTGAGGGTCAGGGCTGGATTCTCCAGTTCATGATGCAGGTTGATCATAAAGAGCAGATCTGCAATGGCATTTTCCAGGGGAACAGAGTATTCGGCTGTTTTCACGGGAATGATACCTGGATACTGCGGGGAAACATTTTCCAACATCCAGTCTATCATGATGTCTGACATATCACAGGCATATATCTTTGAACATTGTGTTTTGTGTAAAAAGGCAATGCTGAAAAATGCCGTGCCGGCACCAATTTCCACGAGCACGTCCGGCTTGTCCATATCCAATTTTTCCCAGATATAATCTGGCGGTATATCTGCCAGTCTCGCCGGGTTGTTCAGTTTCTGCAATTTTTTCGGATCAAATTTTTTCTCAGACACTCTGATACCTGTCCTTATTGAGTTTTTTAAAAGCGTTCAAAGAACCATTCAGTCCATAGCAGGTTGGAGAATAGGCCATGGACAGTGCGGATCAATGTTTAGAATCGAAAGCCGAAGGTTCCCATAACGGAGTATCCGCTCAGGTCTCCGCTATACTCCAGAGGGATGGAAACCACAGTCTGAGAGAGGTCGACATCGTCGGTCCAGCGGTACTTGGCTTCGATGCCGGCATAAAAGGATCTGGTGATTTCATATTACTCTCCTCTTTTTAGCGTTGCAATAAGTGGGTATCTCAACTGTATCAGTTAACAGAAAAATTTTCGTGGTAAACTGTTTCACGGGCAATTGTAAGATCATTTTATCAGGGGTCAACCAAACAATCGGGTATCGCAGAGGGAAAAGATATCAGATACACTTTCTGGATATTGAATCTGCGAGAGGGGACGAACTGCCGGCATCATTTTGTGTATGCTTTTTTTCAGAGCCTCAGGCTCTTGCGATTGCTGCGGGCCTTTTATGGGGCCAGGTCATTATGGCATTTGATGCATCCTGTAAATGATGGGTGGGATGTGGACAGGGCGTCGTCATTGCCGCTATCTGGGGAATGGCAGCCCAGGCAGTCGGCGTCTTCACTGACTCCTTCGTGAACGCCAGGATACTGTTGTATCGAGGGACCATGCAGACCGAAATAGTACCCATAGCCACAACCGCTTAAGACTATCAGTAGAACACCTGCACAGAGATATCTGCTAATCTTTTTCATAATATCCTCCATTGATTTTCCCGTCTCTGAGGCAGATTATCCGGTCTGCAATCTGAGTTATTTCCTGGTCGTGGGTTGCCATGACAATTGTACAGCCGTATTCCTTCCCAAGGCTGCTCATCAGTTCGACTATCTGTTTGCCTGTTGCAGTATCGAGGCTGGCTGTCGGTTCGTCGGCAAGTAGCAGTTCAGGGCGATGGGATGCTGCTCTGGCAATAGCGACCCGCTGCAGCTCTCCGCCTGAGAGTTCGTGCGGCAGGGCTGCTGCCGCCCCGGCTAGGCCGATGCTGCCAAGCAGTTCATCTATCCTTTTTAAACGGGCTTTGTTAGAATAACCATTCAAAAAAAGTGGGAAACCAATGTTTTCGGCAACGGTCAGATAGGAGAGCAGGTTGCCTCTCTGAAAAACAAAGCCAAGCTTTTCCCTCTGGAACAGACTTAACTGATGAGGGCTGAGTGTATAGAGATCAACATTGAAACAGCGTATTCCTCCCTTGTCCGGCGGTTCAATACCCCCAACACAGTTAAGAAGTGTTGATTTTCCTGAGCCCGATTTGCCTATCAGAGCTGTAAAGCTGCCTCTCTGGATTTTAAAAGTTACCTGATCCAATGCGGTTGTCACACCCCGTCCCGAAAAAAAGGTCTTTGTCACATCTGTGCAGGTGATCATTGTTTCAAATACTCCTCAAGATGTCCGCAGTTCTTTTTTGAGCCAGGAGTATGGCTGGCCACAGTGAGGCAAGAAGGCTGAAAATAAGTGCTGTTGCTGGAGGGGTGAAGAACGAGAATGTCGTCAAACGTGGGAGAATAATGCCGGAAACCGTAAAATACTGGTTATGGGAAGTGAACGACGAAATGTCTATACCTCCAATCATGGTGACGAATTCCACGGCGATTATCCCCAGCAGCATCCCGGCGCCACTTGCTGCCGCGTTCATTATCAGCACCTTGACGACAATCAGCGCGGCCAGTTCCCTGTTTGTTACTCCCATTGCCTTCATAATCCCGTATTCCCGGATGTTTCTGATGATGAAAATAATAAATGAGCAGCCGATGCCGATGGCAACAACAGCAAAAACAAGAACAATCACTATTGCCATGGAAATGTACTCAAGATCAATAAGCTGACGCAGATCGGGCATGGTCGTCTCCCAGGATTCAAAGGTAGCCTGGCCCTTCCATTTTTCCTGCAATGCGGAAAGCGCGTCCCCGGTTTTTGTTCCGGCAGAGATGAAGACGGCTGCCGTCCAGGGAATGTTCTTATCTGTTACGATATCCAGCGTTGCAAAGGCGTTGCCCCAGTCGAAATTGTCAATAGATGTGTTGAAGATTCCGGAAACAGTGAGGAAGATTGTGGTATTTTCCGGATTGTTTTGAAACTTTAGTACTGTTCCTATTTCAGCCTTGAGTTCAGAGGCGGTTATCCGGCTGATAAGAATTTCTCTGCCTCCGCTCTGCGGATATCTGCCCTGTTGAATCTTCGTATGCAATGCTGTCAGTGATTGTTCGTGCGGCGGATTGATGAGGCAAAGGGTGATGGCTCTGCTGATCGTGTCCTTCTCGAGGGTACCGGAGATATATTTTCGCTTTAAAACGCCGTCAATTCCTTTTTCGGCAAGTTGTCCTGCTGTAATTGATTCATTGAGTCCATAACCGGTAATGTGGCCCGAGAAGAGGCCCACCGTGTTACGGAGCATAGCATCATGGACACCGACTGTGAGGGCCGAGAGAAATATCAGCGCAGCTACAGCCGACACTACCATGATAGAGAGAAAGAAGGTCGATTTCCCTGAACGGATCAGGAAATTGAATGAAATTTTTGTCCAGAACTGCAAGAGAGACAACAGGTGCGTATTCATAGGGAGTTATGGGAAAAATTAACACCTATGCGTTTTTGCAGAAAAATCTTTGCCGGTTCAATAAGGAATGTATGTTCTTCTGCGAAAAGCAGACGCAGGCCGCGGTCAAGAAGTGTATGTGAGGTAGTCGCAGCGGTGGCGGTAGCTTCAGGGAATTCGGCGGTAATGTCGGTGCTAGGGGAAAACTTGCAGGCTGGATCCATGATTTCCCGCAGTTTTGTTTTTTCTCGGTGGGCGGACTGGTGATAGATAAGCGAGACGAGATAATTGTGACGTTTTTTCTCCAAATCTGAGGAAAAGTCCACCATGTCGTCCATCACCTGACATCCCATTCCGATCGCATAGAGTCCTTCTTTCAGTTGGGTAATGTTGTCGTGGTGGTTGGGAGCCTCAATGGACAGGGGGATATCCCAGGGGCAGGTAAACAGTAAACCGGTTTTAAAATGATGAACCTGTTTGAGCAGGGCATCAGGAGAGAGAATTTCGCTGATGCCTGCTTCTTCAGAGGCTTCCTGGACACCGCTTCTCATCATGGAATGCATGGATGCCGTTGTTGCCCTGATGACTTTTCCGACAGGAAAACAACCATTCTCGGAAGCCTGCAGTAATATCTGAAACAGGACTCTGTCTGAAATCATGATATCGATAACTGAGCGGAAGCGGTATCCGGTCTCGGCAATGTCGGTATCGAGGGTCATCTTGTACTCATCATCAAGCAGATTGTCGCAACCTGTCACCATCCCTCTGAGACACTGGAGAGTAGAGGCGTACAGGATTCTTCTCTGTTTCGGAATATTTGCTCTGAAAAAGCTGTAAAGAAAGAGAAGGGAAAAAAAATTTTTAGAGTAGGAAAAATAGCTTTCATTGGGGGGAAAGAGCTCAACTCCGTTATCTCGTAATACTGTCTGAGCTACTTTCCAGTACTGGCTGAGACCGTCGCGAAGTTCGGTAAGTAATTCGTTTACCGGATAAAGGTCTTTAACCGATGCAACGACTTCAGAGGGGATGGACTGTGTTGTCATTGCCGCTCACCTGCCTGGTTGAAGAAAAAAGTGCAATATAACCGAAATAATACGCTGAGATAACAGGTGGGGTGAAACCCGCCTGAGTTATGAGTTCCGGCAATATTCCGCTAATATTTTCTCCAATCTGCGGTTGTAGAAAAAACCAGCGTGAGGTATGTGAGACCAGCCATCCCATAAATGTTTTGGGGATGTGCATATCTGCGATGACCAGTCGGCCACCTGGCTTGAGAACTCGATAGGCTTCGTGCAGTGCAGCCTCCTTGAGGTCGAGCGGTACGTGGTGGAAAAAAAGACTTGATACCACCGCATCGAAGGAGTGATCTGGAAACGATAGTTCCTCAGCGGCCATTACTTTAAAGAAGCAATTTTTCGAGGCTCTTTTTTTTTGAGCCGCTTGAATCATTTTTGCAGCAGCATCTATGCCGGTGCATTGACCTCCAATAGCGGCTTTAAGTCTATCGGCTATCATACGTGTGAGAATGCCTGTACCGCAGCCCAGGTCAAGAACCCTGCTCGATTGAGAAAGGTCAAGTTGCGAGATAATATCATTATCATACTGTTTTTGTTTGCCAAGTAACAACAGGGGTTCAAGAACATCATATACCGGGGCGGCATGGTCAAGAGTTCTGCCTCGGGTGGGAACAGAGCGGATTTTCATGAGAGTGATCCATATTGCAAATGATGAGAGCAAGTGACTGAGAGATGTGAGAGGGAAGTATACCTTCTTTGTATCATAGAGAGTGGGAATGGACAAACATAGAATGCGCCAGGAAAAATTTAGAGTAATTATTACTGTGATAATCAGTATCCAAATCCTTGGAACAATATAATGTAGTAGTCTACAGGAGATAAAATAGAAGAGCCTTTAATTGGTTTTTTGAAGTACAGATAACACCATTGAGATTTTTTAAAACGAGTACTTTAGAATGAAATATCAGAGTTCCGGATCACTTCGATTACTCTAGCCGATAGGAAATAAGGAAACTCTCTTCGCTCTGAATGAACAGTTTTCTGAGATAGCGTGGAGTGTATTTCGATAATTCTAGAATTATAGTTGAAAGATGCTCTTGTTTCGATTAGTCTTCCTGTAAAAGAAAACTGAAATTCTATGGAGGAAGGTCATGCAGCTTGAGAGAGCAGCTCAAAGAATGGCGGAACTAGGAAATATAACCCGTCTTTCCATAATTCGTCTTCTGGTGAAAAGCGGGCCGTCCG
>JAZBNU010000313.1:0-4338 GCA_036350815.1 Desulfopila sp. | reverse complement strand
GTCTGCTGGCAGGGAAAACACCAGATGTTAACCGAGGCATTACCAGGGAAAACTACTGGGCCGGGCCCCGCAGTCGTTCGTATTACATGGATGGGTACTATCGCTATGGGTATTACCATAACGTCAGGCAAGGCTACCTGGTCAACGGCTATGTCCGGGACAGTGCTTCCAGCGACCAGAGCATCCGCAACCTGCTCGATGAACTTTTTGTCTATCTGGATGAGGAGGTCAGCTACATTTCCGGTATCTCCCTCATTGACCTGAAAGCCTGGGAAGTGGCTTACCACAACAATTACAGCAATCTGGAAGATCCTGCTTTTCTCTACGGCAATTTAAACCGGGATCTGTTCATCAGTCTGAACCTGACTCCGGATGAACTGTTCAGCATCCAGGATACCCAGACATATACGCTGGGGAGTTCCGGCAGACGGGAAACTATCTACCTGATCAACGCCGGTGTTGAAGGGCATCCTTACCTGGTGGCGGCGCATATTGATGATACCGACCACAGGGCACTCATCTCCAGTGCTGCGGCATCTTTTGTTCAAATGGGTGTGGTGGCCCTGATAGTGGTGCTTATGGGCCTGACCTGGATTATGCGCCGTTATCAGTCCCAGCTCACCTACCAGAAAGAGCGGAAAGAAGCTTCCGAAGCCTTTGCCCGCAGCATTGCAATACTGCCGGAGTTCATTTATCGGTGTCGCTTGAACAATGAAGATCAGCTGCTCTTTACCTATAACGATGGACGTTCTGTTGACAGAAATCAGGTGGTCAGCGGGGACAAACATTTCAGACCCCTGCAAGACCTGTATCCTGAAATCTACATCGAAACCATGAAACCCAAGGTTAAACTGGCCCTTGAAGGCACCCCGCAGCGCTTTGAGATGGAATACAACCAGCGAATTTACGAGCATTTCATCAGCAAAGTGGAGGGTGAGGAAGAAGTCGCCGGTTTTGCCACCGACATTACCGAAAAAAGGCAACAGGAAGCCAAAGTCCGTCATCAGGCGCAGCATGATTCTCTGACCAAACTGAAAAACCGGAAAGTTTTTGAAGAATTTCTGACCTCCATCGTGGGGCAGCAAAGTCGTGATCCATATGTTTTGTTCTTCATGGACCTGGACCGTTTTAAAGAAGTAAACGACAGTCTGGGACATCGTATGGGAGATCTGGTACTGGTGGAAGCCGCTCAGCGGATTCAAAGGACGGTGGATGGGAAGGACGGTATCCTGTCACGAATAGGAGGGGATGAGTTCGCCTTATTGTACCGCTCTGGGGATAGAGAACATATTGAAGAGACCGCCAAGGCCATCATTGCCGCTTTCGCTGAACCCTTTGAACTGGAAGGCTCTCAACTGAATATAGGCATCAGCATCGGCATTGCGTTATATCCAGATGATACCATAGAAGAAGAAAAGCTGTTCTATTTCGCGGACCAGGCCATGTATGCCGTAAAGAATGTCAAAGGGAAAAAATATGCATTTCACCGGAAATAAGCAGGGTATCCTGTTTTTTTGTTAGGGCATGTGTGCTTCGATGACGATGCTCTTGTTTCTCTGCAGTTTGAATCAAGCAGGAGACTGCGTCAGGGCTTTGTTGTTCGCAACGGATACTGTGGTATTTTCCGGGGTTGGTCCGGCAGGGGTGGCTGCGAACATCCGGCTGCTTTTGCTTGCTTCGGTTGCACTATTGTTCTAGGATAAGAGTGATGACCCATTGAAGCACCGTCTCTCAATTCTTCCATGGTTATATGTGGTAACATATTGCAGAAATGAGAAATTACGACTGGAGATGTCCATGGACAGACTAATTGAACAACACCGTGAAGAGATCAGGCGACTTGCTCTGCTTCGCGGAGCTTGCCGTGTGAGGATTTTTGGTTCGAGAGCTCGCGGTGATGCGGGTCCTGAGAGTGACGTTGATATTCTAGTTGATCTTGAAAAGGGTCGTTCCGCCCTGGCATTGGGAGGTCTTCTCATGGATCTTCAGGATCTCCTGGGAAAGAAGGTGGAGGTTGTGACGCCGGCCGCCTTGCACCCCAAAATTCGCGACCGTATTCTTGAACGGGCTGTTGACATATGACTCTCTCGGAACGTGACCAGATTTATGTCGAGCATATGCTGGAATGTATCAATCGCGTCGAGCGATTTGCAGGCCTTGATCGAAATCTGTTCATGCAGTCGGAACTGGTGCAGGATGCAGTCATCCGTAATTTGCAGACATTGTCTGAATCCAGCCAAAGGCTGTCGGAGGAAGCCAAGGATATCCAGGCAGATATTGATTGGAGGGCTGTATCCGGTTTTCGTAATGTGCTTGTTCATGACTACTTGGGGCTTGATCTTGAAACGATCTGGCTGGTGATTGAGAACGACCTCCCCTCGCTCAAGAACGCTCTTCAAACAATACAAGAAGAAGGTAGATAAACTTTTATCTCCATCTCACCCACCAATTATTACCGTTTTTTATTCGAGACCAATTTGTCATATGGACTTCTATAAAGCATTGTGTCGCGCCTCAAGGTTGGATAGGAAGACGAGGATAAACATGCTACTGCATCTTCTGGTCACACTTTTTACCCGGGAAAGAAGAGTAAAACCTCTTGTTTACGATTTCTAAAAGCTGTAGATTCTGTATGCCTGCTGAAGGTAACCGTTCCGGTTGTGCGGGTAAAGATTGTTTTTTTTTGACGTATTTTTAGTGTTTGGCGCAATTGTTAAGATATGTATACTTCCGATACTGCAATCATTCCGGCGGTTGTTCCGGTGCAGGAAGTGGTGCTGCTGAAGCCCTGGTTTACGGAAACCCTTCTTAATCAGGGGCTGGCGCTTCTTCGACAGGAACGCTTGAAGAGTTTTTACTGTCTCAGAAATGGAGTCGGCACAATTATTGATGACGATGCTCTTGTTTCTCTGCAGTTTGAATCAAGCAGGAGACTGCGTCAGGGCTTTGTTGTTCGCAATGGATACTGCGGTATTTGCCGGGGTGGGTCCGGCAGGGATGGCTGCGAACATCTGGCCGCTCTCGCCCTGCTGAGCCTGGTTACCCAGGAAAACGGTACAAGGACGATGCCGTTGCCGTTGGTTTTTAAGGGCAGTGCCTGGGAAAAAATAGGTTTATTTCTTTATGACTGGCTCGGGGGAAACAGGTATACGGCCAAATGGGGCGGTAGTGGTGGGGATGTTTTTTGGGAAATCTCTTCCGAAAGCGGTTCTTTAAAGATACACATTCCCGAGTTCTGGAAGCGGCAGGCGAGCATGCTGCTGCCGGGAGAATCGCGACATCCCCAGAGCAAGGTGTCGCAACTGTTTATGCTGCTGCGCAAACAGTTGCAAATGTTGGTCATGACCCCCGGCGAACGAGCTTTGCAGGAGGCGGGAAGCTCCACTATTGGCTGGAAGAGGGATACTTCCTGCTGGATCTGGCTTGCCGGAATGCTCTATTGTTTGCATGGCAAGACACTTCCGGAATTCCGCCATCTTGCCGGTACATTCAGTTTTTCTCTTTCCCTGAACCCTGATGATGTCAAGGGTGGAATACAACTCATTCTTCCGGGGGCCAAGGCCTGGAATCTGGTCCGACAGATTGATTTTGGTTCGGCAGATGCGGCGATTCTTCCTAAAGCCGATGAATTTTTTCGGGCAGGCCTCAACGAAAACGCCGAGCTGGAGGTTGTCCCCTGTGTGCGCCTGGGCGATGGCAGGGTTTTGACGCAACAGGAACTTGCCAAAACCAGGTTTCCCGGTGGTTACTATCTGCCGGGGGAAGGTTTTTGCTCCGTAAAGCGTATCCCCAACGAGGGGAAATTCTCCAGGCCGCAGCTGCGAAACTCCTTGCCTCTTCTAGGCTTTTTACACGATGAAGCCTCTAGGGAATTGACGTTTACCGTCTCTTTTGATGAAATACCCGCCTTTCTCGAGGCCAATCAGGAGCCTCTGCATTATCCGGAAAACAGGGTGGCCGAAGAAGTGTTGAATACCAAAGTTCATTTCTTGCCGGAGCGCCTGATCATTGATGGTTTTGAAGAGAACGAAGACTGGTGCTATCTCTCTTGTCATTATGGTCTGGGCAATACAAATATCAGTTTGGACGATATCCTTGTTGCCCGGGAAAAGGGCTTGAGCTGCCTACCGGGAAGAGTCTGGCTGCAGATAGACGATACCCCGTTGACGTGGCTGTATGATCTTGCCGAAAACCGCATTGCTGATGACGGTTCCGGCAGAATTCGTCTACGGTTGCAGGAAGTGCTGGCGTTAACCGCTGTTATCGGCGAAATCGAGATTACCCAGAAAGAAGAGCAGGGGCGACGGCGCCTTGAAAACCTTCTCGATGACAGTCGCT
>JAZBNU010000312.1:0-3265 GCA_036350815.1 Desulfopila sp. | reverse complement strand
GTACAGGTTCGATAAAATACGAGCAAGTGACTTCCATTAATTATTGCCATCGTCATTACGACTTCCCAACCTTCTAATTCGAGCAAGACAGCCATTTTAAAACCAATTCATCCTAACTCAACTTTCCAGGATGGTTTAACACATTGAATATGCGTCGCCATATCCCGATAATCGTCTTTTGGTTTGAATGTACTTAACAGCTGCCCCCATGATTGCGTCTATCATCGCAATGACAACGTCTTCAGCAAACTCTCCTGATGAGCGGATTTTGTCGAAGACAAGCGTCAGCAGCCTTTGCAGTGCCTCCATTAAGGTGAGGTCCTTAATCTCTTCACTGCAGGCAAAGAATAATCCGCCTATAGTCTTTTGATCATCATGACACCTTTGTTCTATCGCCAGAAAAATATAGCGCATCATGGCAATGGTGGTGTGGCCGATTATCCCGTCAAAGTCTCGAAGTTGTGCTTCTCTTTCCAGATTCAAGTGGTGTTTCAACATCTTGAAAAACACTTCAATATCCCACCTCTTTCCATAGATACGAACAATTTCCTCGGCACTCAGATCAATCTTGGTAGAGATTATGGCCAGCCAGTTTCTTGCCTGACGATGGCGAACAAAAACAATCTTCACTTTTTGCTTCTGGCCGGTTTCCACCACAACACTGCCCAAGATTCGAGCTTTTCCCCTTCGCTTCTTGATCCTTTTATACAGGGCACCCAACCTCACCGCTTGTCCTTGGTGGAGGTAAAATACCCTAGGCATATCTTTGGCCATGGAGATCACCGGCAAGTGCTCACCGAGCTGAGCAAGGATCTTTGGCCAGCAAAACCAACTATCCATAAGGATATAGTCTGCTTTAATGCCAAACGCCAGGGCTCTCTTTACCATATCTTCAAGGTGTTCGGTGGACTTGGTCATGGCTTCCAGCCTACGCCGATAGCCACATGTCCTTTTATCAAGCACCTTATTGACATCCTGCAATCTTTTCTCTGCCTTTGCAGAGGAACACAGGATGAAATCAAGTGGCAGAAAACTTGCGCCATCAGACCACCCCAAGGTCAACAGCTTGAATCCTTTCAAGCTTTTTCTGCTGGTGTGGTCAAATATCCAGGCCAGAAGCTCAACTGCCTTGGACCTGGATCGATCATACGTACTATCGTCAAAGATCAGAACCTTCTCTCTTGTCTCACCGGTAAGTCGAGAGAAAAATCGACAAACCTGGACAGCCAAAGACAACATGAGCTTACGCCAGTTATAGCAAGGGTTCTTCAGGAGTTCATAGGCTGCATTCTTCCTAAAAGGCAAGTTGCTGTTGGTAACAATGCCTCTGTAAAAATTGTTGCCTTCAAAGGGCAGCAAGAAGATCGCAGAGAAAAGCATCAACGGCGAAACGCCCTTCAGTTTTCTGATTCCGCTTTTGTTGAGCAGAATGCCAATGTGATAGTCTCGAAGAAACGATGCTATTCTGCTCTGCAGTTGTTTTGCTTCTTGTTGCTCCTGGTATTGTTTGGTAATATCCATTTCAGCCCTTCCTTCTTGATATTATTGTTGTTTTTGGCGAAACCAATATACCATGAAGCGAAGGGCATTTAACGTTTTATTTGTATGATTTTAGCTATATATTCCCTTTTTTGGGGCTTAATCGATCAAGTCGGAAAGTTGAGAGCTTCACTTTACAGACCCTACCAGATAATTTACAGACCCTACTACATCCCCCTATTTTTCAGATAAAGGTTTGTCTGTTCTCCTGATAATATACTTGAGTTCTGATCGATTTTTGCTTACTTTCGCAAACGAGTCAATAAATCCATATTCATATTCACGTATTGGTTGAAATACCAGACAATCCCGGCCAATGACTCCATTTGATTCCGATCACCAATTTCAGAGAATAGCGACGCTATAGAAACAAATTTTACCTAACAGATTGATCTTAAATTGTCTTTGGAAATCTTTGGCTTGCAGTTGCTCCGTTTCTGAATAGTTCTCTGTGTTGAGTCGGTTCTACTCTCTCGGGATAGTCATAACCGATAGGTATGTTCACAGACCGGGGTTTGACAGGACAAATGTTGCAAGATTGGAGTCAAACGGCTACACTGGAAGTCAAAATTGGAGCGGTTATGGTCAGAGAGCCGAATTTTGGGCTGCCAAAATAAGCAGCTACTTATCACCTAACCATATTTCAGGTAATTTCAATTCCTTGGTGATGTAAGACCATCAGGAGGAGCCTAGCGATGATAAAGGTGATACTTTTTGCGACAGCAGTTCTGGCTGGACTATTGACTGTTCCGCTGGAAGCAGCAGAGTCAGTTACTGGTAAGCAAGTACTATTTGTTAGTTCGTATCACGATGGACTGACAGGCGCAGACGATATAGTGTCTGGTGTCAAGGAAGGATTTCAGGATAGCGGCGTCAAATTGACGTTTACATATATGGATACCAAGCGCCATTCTTCAGAATCATTCGCTAAGGAGTCGGCGCTCAGGGTCAAGGCGGAAATTGAAAAGCTCCGTCCCGATATTGTCATAGCAAGTGATGATGCAGCAGCAAAATATTTGATTCAACCATACTATCAGGATGTCGACCTGCCGATCGTGTTTTGTGGCGTGAACTGGGATTCCTCTGTCTATGGTTTCCCCAGCAGAAACATCACTGGAGTTAATGAAGTGGAGCTGGTGCCGCAGATGCTGCATTTGCTCAAGGTCTATGCACGTGGTGATCGGATGGGCTTTCTTGCCGCCGACACCCTACCCGAACGCAAGAATATCGATTTTCACAAAAAACTCTTCGGGCTGTCTTACTCAACAGGCCATTTCGTCAAGACATTCGACGAATACAAGGCGGCCTATCTTCAACTGCAGAAAGAGGCGGACCTGATTGTCATGCTAAGTCCATCAGGAATAATGGGATGGGATGATTCCAAAGCCAAAACTTTTGTTTTAGAGAACGCCACTATTCCGAGCGGATCAATGGTGCCTTGGGCAGCTCCATACAGTTTACTTACCTTTAGCCAGATTCTTAAGGAACAGGGCACTCTGGCTTCAAGCATCGCCTTGCGCATTCTACACGGTGAACGACCTATCGATATACCGATTACGAAAAACACCGGTGGAAAGCTCTACATCAACATGCCAATTGCGATGCGACTGGGCATAACGTTTGAGACGAAGCTGCTCAGACTTGCCGAGATTATAAGATGAAAGGTGGCCTAAAGCGTCAGCTCAACCTGCTTGCTGTTGGTGTTATTCTTACAGTGTCTCTTTTT
>JAZBNU010000311.1:0-2407 GCA_036350815.1 Desulfopila sp. | reverse complement strand
TTATCGGTCTTTTTCATAGTATTCTCAGTTGATTGTACAATGAAATATCAGAGGACCGGATCTCTTCGATTACTCTAGCCCCCATATTTCATGAAAAAGCAAGTTGTTGTCATTTTTAAATTTAAAAATCATATAATTAATGCAGATATTCTTTGGTTTGAGCTGGGAAAAGTTTGTACTTAGAAAAGCTGCCAGTAAGCTAACCTATTTTTCACCCTTCGGGCGTGCCTGCTGAGCCCATACTCTTCGTTATCAAGGGTTTGCGGTAGATTATTACAGCTGCACCCTTGATGCCTCGATTATGAACTCAACAAGCACGTGAAATATTGCGGCTAGCCGATAGGAAATAAGGAAACTCTATTCGTTCTGACTGAACAGTTTTCAGAGACAGTGCGAAGCGTATTTCGATAATTCTGGAAATATAGTTGAAAGATGCTTTTGTTTCGATTACTCTTCCTGTAAAAGAAAATTGAAACTCTAGGGAGGAAGGTCATGCAGCTTGGGAGAGCAGCTCAAAGAATGGCGGAACTAGGAAATATAACACGTCTTTCCATAATTCGTCTTCTGGTGAAAAGCGGGCCGTCTGGTTTACGTGTCGGCGAGATCCAGGAAATTCTGGAGATCCCGGCATCAACCCTTTCCCATCATCTCAGCCGTCTGATCAACGTCGGCTTGATCGAACAGCAGCGCAAAAGCAACGTTCTCTATTGTATGCCTCAGATACCTGTTGTCAAAGAGCTGGCGGAATATCTCCTCTCTGAGTGTTGTTCCGGTGATACAAACATAAAGAACCTCTGAAAGATGACTTTTTAAGACAGGAGAGTATCGTGAGTTTTGAACAAATAGTGAATACCGGGAGAGAATCTCTGGAGTTTTTTGTCTTTGCCATGGTTGAACTGACCGTGCTCTTCATCGGTATCAGTTTTCTCGTTGGGGTGATTAATGAATTTCTTCCTCAGGAGAAGGTGAAGGGACTCTTGTCGGCCAAAAGAGGGCGAGGATATTTTATGGGCGCCATCCTTGGCGGCCTTACTCCGTTTTGTAGCTGTTCAACTATTCCGATGATGGTCGGACTTCTCAAGGCAGGTGCCGGATTTGGCCCTACCATGTCCTTTCTCTTTGCTTCACCGCTGGTCAATCCGGTCCTGATTGGACTGTTTCTTACCCTGATGGGAACCAAAATTACTGTGATTTACAGCCTGATGGCTCTTTCCCTGGCAATTTTATCCGGATATATTCTGCAAAAGGCAGGGTTTGCACGCTATTTAAAAGAAGAAACCCTGCATGGAGGCGGAGGCTGCGGATGCGCAGACAGCAAACAGCCTGAAAAACAGCTGCAAAGCATCGGCTCCATTGCCGCATTCTCCGCTGTTTCTTCTCCTGCACATGCAACTGCAGGAGGGTGCTGCGAGGTTCCGGCAGCGAGCGAAACCAATCGCTGGAAAAGGATTTTTGAAGAAGCAGTGAAGCAGTTCCGAGCGTTTCTGCCGTTTATTCTGCTGGGTGTGGCTATTGGATCAGTTATCCACGGTTTTATGCCTGCGGATCTGGTTGCTCAATTGGCCGGCAAGGATAATCCGATGGCCATCCCGGTATCAGCGGTAATCGGCATACCGCTTTATATCCGTGCCAGTACAATGCTGCCCATTGCTGCGTCACTGGTCGCCAAGGGGATGAGTTTTGGTGCTGTTATCGCTCTTATTGTAGGCGGCGCGGGTGCAAGCCTTCCCGAGGTAACCATGTTGAAAGGACTGTTTCGTGCTCCTTTGCTGGCAGCTTTTCTAGCAGCAGTGTTTTTTATGGCAATTACCACCGGTTTTGTTATGAATTTTGTTCTCTGATGAGTCGAGTCTGAGGAGTGCACCAGGCGCTGTTCCGTCTGGCTCTTGAACCGGTATTGGGAGGATCATCCGGAAGGAAGAGCAGACAGCAGGCGTGATGATTTAATGGTGCATCGACCTTGTAAACTTCCCGCATGTTTTTAAGCAATAACGGTTCGACAATTTACTAGGCATAAAAAAGGGGTTTAGCAGTATTATTTACTGTTAAACCCCTTTGCAATACGCTGGTCGGGATGAGAAGATTTGAACTTCCGACCCCCTGAACCCCATTCAGGTGCGCTACCAGACTGCGCTACATCCCGACCTGTGACTGCTTATCTACCATGAGCGTGACTTGCTGTCAACGTCAAGTAATGATTCGTTACTTTTTCTCCTCAAGCTGTTTATAAAGATCGAGAAGTTCAGATTTGATCCGGTGTAATTTCTGCCGTGTTCCGACTTGATCCGGGATGTTCACCTCTTTCTTGATCTCTGCTCCGCTCTGCAGAAATTTGCGGGCTCCGGCTATAGTGTAGCCTTTGATATGGAGGAGAGTTTTTATTTTCAGGATGAGCTCGACATCATCT
>JAZBNU010000310.1:0-21132 GCA_036350815.1 Desulfopila sp. | reverse complement strand
TTTGATGATATTGCATTTTAGCATAATAGTATTGAGATGACTTGATAGTTGGTCTGTTGCGCAAGAAACTATCGTGGTAAGGTACTGGTACATCTCTAATCGTTTAACGGAGCTGTAATGAAAGGAAATATGTTGCAGGCACGAAAGGTACTGGCCCTGATGATAATAGTAATTGCAGGTCATGTCAGTACTGCCGGAGCGGAGGGCTTTGCTCTTTCCCTTTACGGTGGCCGTATGACAGGCGAGAACTGGGAAGATACACTGAGCCTGGATACAGATTACAGGGATGCCTCTGTCGCTGTCGTGGCCGGCGCCTGGACCATCAACCGCTATTTTGATGAGGCTTTGTCGCTGGAGCTGGAAGCCCAGGCAGGCCGCTATTTCGGAGACCAGGACAACTGGGAGTTCAACCTGCCGGTGATGGCGCTGCGCTGGCACAGATTTCCGTGGAGCGACACCCTTGCAACCAGTTTTGCCTGGGGCATAGGGCCATCCTATGCCACCCAGGTCCCGGAAGTTGAGGTGGAGATCAGCGGCAGCAGTGAAAAATGGATGGTGTACTGGTTCGCCGAACTGACCTTCGGGCCGCCGCAGGGACGCTGGGCCGTGCTTTTCCGTCTGCACCACCGCTCCGAAGCTTACGGGCTTGTGGCTGACGAGGGGGGATCAAACACCATGGCGGCCGGTGTGAAACTGTACTTCTGAAGAACATTGCCATGTACATGCTGACACGTACCCAGACATTTCCAATTCCTCCGCTGCAGTTATGGGAATTTATAGAGAACCCTCTGAACCTGAATGATATTACCCCGCCTGATCTCTGTTTTCAGATTGTCAGTGAGGTGCCGCAGCAGATGTATGAAGGGCTGATCATTGAATATCGTCTCAAGGTCCCCTGGTTTGGCAGACAGAGCTGGCTGACGGAGATCAAGCATATCGTGAGACCAGGTTCCTTCGTTGACGAACAGCGTGTCGGGCCGTATCGCTTCTGGTATCACTATCATGAGATCGTCGAAGTTGAAGGAGGAACACGAATGATTGATCGGGTACACTACCAGATGCCTTACGGATTTCTAGGGAGAGTGTTGCACTATGCCGTGGTGCAGAGGACCCTTGAACGCATTTTTGAGTATCGCTTTAACGAACTGGCAAAGCGTTTCGGCTCGCTGCCGGATTTGGCAGAGGTTGAACGGCGGGCGGGTGCATGATCCGGCTTGGCCTGTGCTGCATTTTTCGGGAAGTGCCTGTTCGGTTCAAGCAGACCACCGCGGCTGCCCTGAAAAAAATCGGGCGGCCTGAACAGCTGCGCAAAGTTTCCGGACTTTGTCTGAGTAATCTCGAGAATCTTCTAGAGGCGCTGCAGTGGCTCCTGCAGCATGAGATTCGTGCTTTTCGGGTTCTTTCACCGCTTTTCCCCCGTTATACCCATCCCGAAACGGCATACAGCCTTGCAGAACTGCCGCAATCGGACGAAATAGTGGAGGCTGCCCGCCGGATTAGAGCTTTCAGCCGGGAGAACGATATACGCCTCAGCCTGCACCCCGACCAGTTCAATGTCCTTTCTTCACCACATCGGCAGGTGGTCGACAATACCTGCAGGGAGTTGGAGTACCAGGGCTTGCTGGCGGACCTGATTGGTGCTGAAGTCATCAATATTCATGTTGGCGGGGTGTACGGAGACAAGGCTTCCGCCCTCAGTCGTTTTGCTGCCAACTTTGCCCGTCTCTCGGAGCGGGTACGCTCCCGTCTTACCGTCGAAAATGATGATCTTTCATACTCTCCGGAAGATCTTCTGCTGTTATGCCGGACGCTGCAAATCCCCTTTGTCTATGATGTTCATCATCACCGCTGTTTACCGGACTCGTTGAGCGAACAAGAGGCTACTGAAGAGTGTATGGAAAGCTGGCGGTGCCGGAGCGGTGAACCCTATTTTCATGTGTCATCACCCAGAAACGGCTGGCAAGGCGGAGACCCGCGCCCTCATGCCGATTTTATCGATCCTCTTGATTTTCCGGAAATCTGGTACAAGCTGCAGGTTACCGTCGATGTTGAGGCAAAAGCGAAAGAACTGGCTGTTCTCAAGCTTTACCGGGACTTACAGGATATGATAGTCTAGCCTGAATTTCTAGTGAATATTGTGTCATTTTCTTGAGTCAGATGATGCTTCAATATGTTCAAGCAGTTTTCTTTCATAAGAAAACCATACACAATGTTTACCGAAGGCCAGCTGGTCTTCCCGTACCCGGAGTTTCACTTTGTTTGCTTACCTGCAGCGTTACCGAAGCAAGGTGCACAGGCTGCTATGGCACCTTGCTTCACTCGTGTGTCAACGGCAATCTCGGCTGCTGAGAAATCCGGGTTAGGAGCAGTCAGTTTAAACTGCGCCGAATTCCTGTTCAATTTCAGCCATAACGTCATCCGACATGGCGTAACAATGCTCTTCTCCTGGAAAAACACCCTGGAGTACCTCCTCTTTGTACCGCTTGAAGGTAGTGGTCATAATCTCTCCCAGGTTGACGTATTGCTTGGCGAAAGACGGGGTGAAATTATCATACATGCCAAGCACGTCGGGAGTAACCAGCAGCTGACCGGAACAGCCCGGTCCGCCGCCGATGCTGATGGTCGGTACCCGCAGTTTTTTGGTAACGTATTCTGAGAGTCTGGCCGGTACCGCTTCGAAGATAATGGCAAACACACCTGCTTCCTGGAGGGCAAGGGCCTCGGTTACGACCTTGCGTGCTGTTTCTACACTCTTTCCCTGCACTTTGAGGCCGCCCAGCGCGCCAACTGCCTGAGGGTGGAGACCGACATGACCCACGACGGCGATACCCATCTCGACAATAGCCCTGGTTTTTTCAATATGATTCACTGTTGCTTCAAACTTTACCGCATCGACCTTTGCTTCAGTGACGAAGCGTGCCGCATTGCGCATGGTCTCTTCAACCCCATACTGGAAGGAGCCAAACGGCATGTCTGCAACCACCATGGTCCGATCACAGGCACGAGCCACTGAACCGCAATGCAGCACCATCATATCCATGGTGGCGGTGAGGGTGTTGGGATGGCCATGAACCACCATCGCACATGAATCGCCCACCAGAATCATATCGATGCCGGCATCATTGACTTTTTTGGCGGTGGGAAAATCGTAGGCGGTCAACATGGTAATAGTCTCACTGTTGTCGCGCATCTTTTGAATAGTTGTAACTGTATGTTTTTTCACTGTTATCTCCTGAATACGTGGTTGTTGGTAATGCTATGTCCGCCCATTCGACCCGAACAGCAGAATTTTTTGCTCAATCGGTTTCTGCATTGCTTCAATGCAGCCCTCCATCAGCTGGACAAGTTCAATGCCTTGCCGGCTGGAGAATCTTTTCATTGCTCTCACATATGTGCTGCGTACTTCGGTATTGACATTAAATTTGGCAACGCCATACGAGATCGATTTTTTGATCATATCATCGGGTAGTCCCGATGTACCGTGCAGCACCAGTGGCACAGTGATCTTTTCAGCCAGAGCTCCAAGCCTCTCAAAATCCAGCTGCGGCGGTTTGACGTATTTCCCGTGGACATTGCCTATGCATACCGCCAGAGCGTCTACTCCGGTTTCTTCTACAAATCTGGCAGCCTCCTCCGGTACCGTCATTTTTGCCTGTGCTTCAAGAGTGACAAGCCCGTCTTCTTCTCCGCTGAGCAGGCCCAGTTCGCCTTCGACACCGACGTTCACAGTTTTTGCCAAAGCGGCGATTCTCCTTGAAAAGGCAATGTTTTCTGCAAGAGGAAGATGCGAACCATCCGCCATTACTGATGAGATACCACCTGCTATTGCATTCTTTATAATATTTTCATCGGGGCAATGATCCAGATGCACCGCAACGGGTATATGAGTATTGTGGGCGGCTGCACGACAAAAAGCGATGAGAGGGTTGCCGCAGATCTGCAGCGCGCGCGGCAGAAGCTGTAGTATCACCGGACTCTGCAGTCGTTCGGCAGTCTGCAGTACCGCCAGTGCACCTTCCATGTTGTAAATATTGAAAGCACCGACGGCATAACCGTCACTGCGCGCCTTTTGGAGCATTTCTGCTGTTGCCTGCAACATCGATTTATCTCTTCTTTCTTTGCTGTTATCGCGCCAGCATGGTGGATATATCTAGCAGCGCGGAGTCGTTGCCGACATTTCCCGGGTAGACAATATAGGACATGCCCGGGTAGGATGACTCTTCACCCAGTCTCCAGACGGGCACCCCCGGTTGAACCTGGCCGATCACCATGGCCCGTTTCACTTTCAGCCCTTTTGTAGCTATATCGCTTGAAGTAATGCCTCCCTTGGCAACCAGGTAACGCGGTTGACTGAGCAGGTTCCGGACAATCTCGATCAGACTTGTGGAGACCAGATTGCCGATATGGAGACTTTCCTCACTGCTTGTTCCGGTAACAAGCCTCCTGCTGGTATAGACTGCGGTGTCCTGGCCTGCGCGTATCTGGGTATTCAAAGCCTCAGCCACCCGGGAAATCTCAACTTCTCGAGTGCCGGGATCAAGGAGTTTTTCCACATCGAGCTCCAGCCCCTGCACCAGACCATGCTGCAGCAATTTTGCCAGCTGCCTGCCCGTTTTTTCCACGTAGGAGCCGACCATAAAAAGGCCGCCGTTTCCACCAGCGCTGACCAGATCCTTTTTTTCGAGAAGTTTTCCTGTACCGTCAAATCCGAGACGGGTCCGCACATATGAAGCTGCTGTTCGTGCCAGGAATTGACGGCCTTTTCGAGCAGCAAGGAAAAGTGCCTTGATTACCACCTCCATATCTCTATAGGAAACGGCATTGATCACGCATACGCCCCCATCTGGAACCGAGAGGTAGATTTCGGCCACTTTCTTGGGTCCACCCCGCCGGATATCGGTGAGTGAAACGGAGACAACCTGATGAGCCGTCACCCTGCCTTGAGTTTTCTCTTCGACCCACAAGCGCAGATCGGAATTGCTGAAGCCGAAAGCGGCATCTCTGGCAAAAGCTGTTTGCGCTGCAGGGATGAGCTGGTCTTCTTCCAGAACGTAATGAACATTATCGACAGTATATCTCCCGCCTTCCAGGAAAAAGGGGACAAGCAGGTGCGGCAGCGACTCGAGCTGCAACGCCCTGGCTAAAACATCAACCTCTTCGGGATAATGGCCGCGCAGGGTGGAGTCGCTTCTGCTGATAACGCTCACTTCAACCTGGGCCTGCCTGGTGGCCAGAAGCAGGTTACTGCCGATTTCATGGGCGAGATGACGTGCCTGGAGACTCGACATGCTGCGGGAGTTGGTCAACACAAAAAAGGCGGGTGCCTGGCCTTTAAGCTCTTGGGCAAGCGCTTCAACGCTCCATTCCGTCAATACAGGAATATCTCTGGAGGTCTGGGTGCCGGTGGGATCGTCATCGAGAATCACGACCTTGCTTTGAGCCGACCTGATCTCAGCCTGAATTTCCTGCAGGAGAAATTCAGGCCATTCGGCTGGCAGCCCGGCAAGCAAATCTTTTGACTGGGCAACAAGATTTTCCATGGTCGGTCTCCGGTTAACGCAGAGAAAAAATGTTTTCTTCGATGAATTGCCAGGTTTCCAGATAGTTGCCTGCAAAAATCAATCTTTCCAGTTTGGCGATATCGATAGTATCAAGAAGCTGCCAGATTTTCAGGGTAAGCCGGCTGTTTGCTTCGAAAGTACCTTTGATATCCCAGCGGGTAGGCGAGGTGTCCGAGGTAAAATATCCATTATATTTATATTTTTTCAAATAATAGAGGAACTCAATGTACTCAAGCATATGCTTGGTGCCGCAGAAGTAGTCCCAGTCCCATTTGCCGTCGTTGTCATTGATATGCACATAATAAGGGTAGGGGCTTTCGGCGAGCATGGTCACCGCTTCGGCAGGATTTTCTCCGCCGTACATGGAGTGGCCGAAGTCAAGGGTAACTCCCAGGTTTTTTCCATCGATATCGTGGAGCAGGCAGAGGGCCTTTGCTGCGGTATCGACAAAACAGCGCCCTCTGGTCTCGCTGGGCTTGTACTCGATAAACAGCGGCATATCATCGCGGTAGGCATCAGCCTCGGCAAAGGTTTCCACCAGGTGTTTCCAGGCTGCGGCATAATCGTATTGAAAGGAAAATTCGTACCCGTCTCCCAGAGGGCAGCAGGTTACCTTGTCTGAACCGATCTCGGCTGCAAAATCCTTAGCATCCTTGATAAACTGGACAGCTTTTTGTCGTACTGCCGCATCGTTTGACGTCAGACCGCCATTGCGAAATTCCGGTTCGGCTTTGACATTGACATTCACCGCCGCTACTTCCAGCCCATATTTATCAAGTAATTCTCTGGTGGAAACGACGTCACTCACCTCATAGGGGTAGACCAGTTCGACGCCGCTATACCCTTCGATGGTGCTCATCAGCTCCAGTTTCTCGGCAAGTTGCAGTGGTTTATTATACTCATGAAAACGGTCCTTTGTCTGTGACAAAAAACCTGTAATTATTGCCATTTTCAGCATTGCTGTCTCCAATTAAAAAACGCTGTCTCCGCTTTATTCAGCGGATTAATTTGATCTGAAAAGTGTATTTTTCACCTTTGCCAATCCTCGTTTGTACCATGGTGTCTGTGAGAGAACCGTGAAGACGATGATAAGAAAGAGGATAAGGGATACCGGTCTCTGAAATATGGGCATGAAGCTTCCCTGTGATACCATCAGAGCCCGGCGGATATTTTCATCGGCCATGGGACCAAGGATAACTCCGATAACCAGGGGTGCGATGGGATACCCCATGGATATGAGAAAATAACAGATGATCCCCACCGGCAGCATCAGGTAGAGATTAAATATATTCAGCCCCAATGAATAGGAACCGATGATACACAGTACCCCGATAATCGGCATGAACAGAGGCGTCGGAATACGCAGGACTTTGACTACCTGCTTGGCCAGCAGCATGCCGACCACCCACATGGCCATGGAGGAAAGGAGCAGGATGGCCGCAACTTCCATGATAAAGGTCGGATGTTCAAAGGTAATCATCGGTCCGGGGGTTACGCCATGCAGCATCAGAGCGCCAAGGAGCATGGCCGCCGGCGGGCTGCCGGGAATACCGAGGTTGAGCAGGGGAATCATCGCCCCGCCAACACAGGCATTATTGGCCGTTTCACTGGCTATAACCCCCTGGTATTCACCTTTGCCGAAGGTCTCAGGATGTTTGGAGGTGTTTTTGGCAGTACCGTAAGAAACCCAGCCTGCAATATCCTCACCGATTCCCGGAACCGAACCTATGCCCACCCCGATGAAGGCGGACCTGATAATTACCGGGAAATTGCGGATCACCGTGCCGATTTCAGGCATGATTTTCTGCAGCTTTTTTGCTTTGGCAATCTGTATCTGTGTTTTCAGTACTTCGATAATCTGTGGAATGCCAAAGGCACCAATAAGCACTGGGACAACCTCAATGCCGCCGTCAAGCTCCGGGATGCCGAAGGTGAAACGGGGATAGAACTGCAGCTGATCACGTCCGACGCAGGCAAGAAACAGTCCGAGAAAGCCTGAGATCCAGCCCTTTACCACTAAATCAGGGCTGGTCAGGGTGCCGCTAATAAGAATGCCGAAAAAGGCCAAAAGAAAGAACTCGAAAGAGGTGAACTGCAGAGCAAACGAGGAAATAATCGGCGAGATGGCGACAACAAATAGCATGCTGATTGCTGTACCGATGGCAGAGGAGGTCGTGGTAAGCCCGATCGCCCTCCCTCCTTCTCCCTTCATGGCAAGAGGGTAGCCGTCCATCGCGGTAGCCGCGGCAGCAGCAGTGCCTGGAATGTTAATGAGAATAGAAGAATAGGAGCCGCCATACGTTCCGCCGACATAGATCGCCAGCAGGCACACCATGGCCATGGGGGTATCCATGCTGTAAGTTAAGGCAGTGAGAAGGGCAATTCCAAGTGTCGAGGTCAGTCCGGGCATGGCTCCGAACATGATACCCAGGAAAACAGAACCAAAGAGAATTCCGAGAGTGACTGGGTCGGCAGTCAGGGAAGCAACAATTTCAAAAAACGCATATATCCGATCTAGTAACATGCTTTTCCTACCCCCATATTTCCGCGTACCAGATTACATCCAGAAGTTCGATGATCAAGCCTTCATAAGGCATGGGAACAAGCAGGAAGTATTTAAAAATAATTCCGATTAAAAATGGGGCTGCAACAGCCAGGAGCAGCGCAATTGTATATTTTTTGCCGATTTCTCTATTTCCTGATATCCGAATGCGCACGATTACGGCAAACAGGACACTAAAGACTAAAACAAACCAGTCTCCCGGATGTTGCAGCACTGCAGATAATCGCTCTGATAGCAGCAGAACAAGCAGCAATGCAATCATGCCGATACAGTAAAGAAGCATGAGTCTGATAAGCAGATCAGCTCTGTCGAGATAGAACATGCAGAAAAATGCCAGCAAAAAAAGGGTGGCCGCCAGGAAAAAATCGACACGCGGAACCATCAGAAAGACAAAACTTAACAGGAGCAGAAGGATTCCATAAAAACGCACCGTCTCCCTGCTCCTCAAAAAGCCTCTGAATACCGTGCTCATAAGGTATTGAAAAACTGCCTTTACTCCGCTGGAGCCGATTGTTTTCAGGGCAGTACGAATAAGCATGCTGCCAAGAAGCACCAGCATGCTGCCGACAAAGAGTGGAAAAATTGCCGGAGAGACATACCAGACATTCTGTACTCCCCCCCAGGAGTCTTTCATCGGCATCCCCAGTGACTTAACGACCACAAATATACCAAACAGGGTGACAAGACTGCCTGAGAAGAAGTCTGCTTTGCGCAGGTTCTCTTTATCCATCATGGTTGATCATTTCCGCAGAGTAGTATATCTTAAAAGAGCCGGACCCGTATTCAGTGGAATGGACAACAGGTCCGGCTCCCAGGGCTGGTATCATCCGATACCAGCCTGTTTTATTTGCTGTTTTTCAATTTCATGGTTTCGGAATCCCCAAAGTTTCCGGATTGACCTTGGCAGCACCGAGCTCCCACAGAGTCCAGGCAAAGTTGGATTCGAGCGCTGAAAAGATATCCTTTGCTTCCTGTCCGGTTTTACCGGAAAGGAGATAGTAATTTTCCTTGGCCCAGGTTTTGACTTTATCTGTTTCCATGGCTTTGTTGAAGGCATCAATAAGCACCGCCTTGGCTTCTGCCGGTGTGTCGGCAGGAACGGCAAAACCGATGGCTTGAGATATCGGCAGATATTTCGAAAGTCCCGGGTAGCTGTCAAAGGCCGAAGGAATAGTGCCAAGCCCGTCAACTTCAAAGGAATCGGGAATCAGCATGGCAAGGGCACGCAGCTTACCGCCGCGGAGAAGCTGCTGCTGTTCGGCCAGGGAGGTGACGACAACCGATACTTCACCGGTCATGGCTGCATTCTGCGCCGGACTGGACCCTTTGTAGGGAATGAAGTTGAAATCAGCACCGGAACCATTTTCAACGGCCATGAGATTAAGATGATGTATGGAACCTGCACCACTTGCTGCCGCCTTAATGCTGCCGGGATTCTTTTTTGCCGCCTCAATGAGGTCGGTCAGGGTTTTATAAGGGGTATCCGGGGTCACTGAGATGAGAAGCGGAGAGCCGCCGACAATGAAAGGATCCCAGACAGAGAAGGTCTTATCCCAGCCGCCCTGGACACCGGCGGTGACATTGGATTCGGAAAGACCGCAGAGTGTATAGCCGTCATGCGGCATGCTGTAGGCGTGGTTCATGCCGACTGAGCCGGCAACCCCGCCGGTTTTGTTGATGACGTTGATATTGACTTCAAGAAATTTCTGCATTTCTGCGGTAATAATACGGTTGCAGACATCAGTGCCGCCTCCCGCGCCCCATACTACGACATCGGTAATGTTTCTGCTGGGATACCCTTTGGCGGCAAAGGCCTGGGCAGTTGCAGCCAGCAGCATGATCATGCAAAGCGTTAGTATTCTTTTCATTTTTTCTTGATCTCCCACTTCGTTTTTTATAATTCACCATGAGAGAAAAGCGTGTTCATTTCCCATGGTGCCCTCTCCCAGTTCAGACGTTCACCTCCTTTGTTTGTTCCTGGTCTTGATTAACTATGGTTTTCAGTTTGGTGATGGTCTTCTCGAGATGTTCCCGCATGAGAAATTCTGCACTGTCCGGGTCATGGTCGCAAATAGCATCGATAATCTTCAAATGATCCTCGATGGTATCATGGGGTTCTCGGATAAGGCCCTCACTGTTCGCATATTGATAAGCAAGTGAGATAATATTGAAAGTCTGTAAGATGGTGGTAAGAAATTCGCGGGAGGCTATTTCTGTGATAAAATTATGAAAACGTCGGTCGGCTTTGGAATAGGCGTGATAATCTTTGAGGTTTTCTGCGGAGGTGAAATCGGCGAATATCTTCCGTAACTCTTGTATCTGTTTTTCGTTTATGGAGCGTGCAGCGCGTCGGGCGGCAAGTCCTTCAAGAACTTCCCGAATCTCAAAGATGGAGATCAGTTCTTCAATACTGAACAACCTGACAAAAAAACCTCGGCGAGGTTTCACCTCCACCAGTTTCTCATGCTCGAGAAATTTTAAGGCACTGATAAGGGGTGTTCTGGAAATGCCAAGCTCTCCGGCAAGTTTTTCCTGGGGTATTTTCTCACCGGGAAGCAGCTGGCGGTTTTCGATCATCGATTTCACAATCTGATAGACCTTCTGATCCAGGTTCTCATATTCAATACCGATATTTTTCATCAACAGCCACTCCTTTGACGAAGGTTCTATTTTGAATATTGTATTCAAAATTCATTATACAAAATCCAGTCTGTTGTCAATATTTTTTCTTTGTCAGGAAAAAAAAACGATCTGCCCTTGGTGTTTAAAAACATCAAACCAGTCCAAATATTTTATAAATCAATCTGATTCCCCCTAAAGATCAGCAAGCCCTATGGGGCAGGATCACTCTTTTCACGGGACGCCATAAACCCTTCCATGGGGGCTTGACTGCAGCCGTCCTGGCTGCAGACACCCGAGAAAAGAGCGCCCCTGTCCCCTTAAAATCACGATGCTGAGTTTCAGGGGTAATCAGGTTGTGATAAAAAACACGAAACCGGACAATGTATTTAATAACTGTGAACCGGCCTCAACACCAAGGCACTTATACCCCCTTGTGGGGTGTTAGATGCATTCAGAAAGGAACCTTGGTGGCTGGACTACGTCTTTTTGTTAGAAAAAAGTGAATAATATTATGTTTTTATCCAGCATTTAATGGTACATTCCTCTGTTCGGATGCAGTGAGCTGATCATATTTTCTCCAAAGAGACCAAGCGAAAACGTTATGTGTAGTAAAATCAATGTATTGTGTGTCGACGATAAAGTGGAAAATCTTCTGGCTCTGGAAGAGATTCTCCATGACCTCCCTGTTAACATGCTCAAAGCCTCATCCGGTGAAGATGCGCTGCATCTCATTCTTCAGGAAGAATGTGCTCTTTTGCTGATGGATGTAAGAATGCCGGGCATGGATGGCTATGAAACAGCCGCTCTCATCAGAAAACGAAGGAAAAGTGAGCAGATTCCCATAATATTTATTTCTGCGGTAAATACAGAGCCGGAGCATGTTTTCAAAGGATACAGTTCCGGAGCAGTTGACTACCTTTTTAAGCCGATTATTCCAGAAGTACTTAAAAGCAAGGTACGGATTTTTCTCGAGTTGCACCAGCAGAAGCAGAAACTCCAGGATAAGGCACGGGAACTGCAGCTCGCGGGAGAACGCATTGCTCTTCAGCAGAAAGCCTTGCAGGCCAGTGAGGTACGGTTTCGAACAGCCTTTGAACAATCTTTTCAGTTTATGGCAATTCTTGACCCCCAGGGGAGGATTATTGAACTCAACCGACTGGCTGAAAAGCTCTGTGGGGAATACAGCAGCAGCCTTATCGGTCGGTTTCTCTGGGATGTCTGCTGGGTCAACCAGGAAGAAGAGAATCTACGTCTCCAGAAAATAATAACACAAGCTGCTGCCGGGGAATGTGTTTGCGACGAAGCCGCTTTTGTTGCTGCCGACGATAGACAGCATTTTTTTTATCGAGCAGTTGCTCCTGTAAAAGACACGGATGGAAACGTTATTTATGTGACCGTACAGGGGCATGATGTCACTGAAAAGATTCTGGCTGAAAGAGAAAAGCGGAATCTGGAAACCCTGCTGCAGCAGGCTCAGAAGATGGAGGCCCTGGGAGCACTTGCCGGCGGAATTGCTCATGATTTTAATAATGTACTCAGCGTAATCATAGGTAATGCTGATCTTGCAGAGAATAACTGTGAAAAATCTTCTCTACAGTATCAGCACTTGCGACGCATACATGAAGCGAGCTCCAAGGCTAAAGAGCTGGTCAAACAGATTCTCTCTTTCAGTCGACGGGCCGAGATTGAGAAAATTGTGATTGAACCGGCAAAAATTGTTCTGGAGTCGATAAAACTGTTGCGTTCTTCCATTCCTACAACGATTGATATAGTACATGACATCGATCATGAATGCGGCTGCATATTTGCTGATCCAACACAGTACCACCAGATTATAATGAATCTGTGCACCAATGCCTTTCATGCCATGGAAAACAGCGGCGGCACACTTTCCATCCAATTACGACAGGAGAACATCATCTCGAAGCAGCATTGCCTGGAACTTGCCGTCAATCCCGGAGAATATGCGCATCTGACCGTTGAGGACAGTGGTGCCGGTATTGAGGAGAAACACCTGGAGCGTATATTTGACCCGTATTTTACTACAAAGGAAAAAGATAAAGGTACGGGAATGGGCCTGGCTATCGTACACGGAATAGTAAAAGGTCATGGTGGGGCCGTCTGCGTGGAGAGCAGCAGTGACAAGGGAGCTGCATTTCATGTATATCTTCCTCTGGCAAAAGAACAGGGTGCACAAAAGGAGAAAGCCTTTGATGAACTATCCTATGGCAGTGAGCGCATTCTTCTTGTTGATGATGAGAAGCTTTTGTTGGAAATGGAAAAAGACATGCTTGAGCTTATTGGGTATCGGGTAACAGCTATAAACAGCAGTCCTGAGGCTCTCCGCCTTTTTTCTGAGAATCCGCTGGAATTTGATCTGGTCATCACCGATCAGACCATGCCGCGGATGACCGGCATGGAACTCGCAGAAGAAATGCTGCGTCTACGCCCCGCGACTCCAATTATTCTCTGTACCGGCTATAGTCCTAATATTTCAAAAGAGTCTGTGGTTTCCAGGGGGATTCGAGAGCTTGCCTACAAACCATTGGCTCTGGAGGAGCTTTCGGCTATTATCCGCCGTACTCTTGATCAGAACCGCTGACGTCCCTGCAAAAGAGTGGAAATACTTCTGCAGCTTTCCTCTGTAGTCTTTCCTAGAAAAATTAAACCTGTCTCCCGGATAAAGAGATCATGGCTGAGGATTATACGTAATCAGAATTTTTTTTGAGAGAGTTGTATCTTGAAGCAGGATTGCGGTAGACTATCAATATTGATTACCCGGAATTATCATTAAAAGTATGTTGAGGGAGTGGCGTGAAAATATATACAGGAACCGGAGATGGTGGAAGAACCAGTCTTTTTTCCGGCGAACGAGTAAGAAAGGTTGACAGGCGAGTGGCTGCATATGGCACGGTTGATGAACTTTGCTCGTTTGTCGGAGCTGTTGCTGCGCAATTGCCGGAATGCGAAGAACGCCCCCTTCTTTGCCGGGATTTGCAGGATATTCAGGCTGATCTCTTTGTAGTGGGCGCAATTCTGGCAACTAGTGCTGGATCAAATGATGCAGCTATGCTGCCGACTTTAGAGGAAAAGCAAACTCTGTGGCTGGAGAGAAAGATTGATGGGATGCAGGCGGAGTTGGACGAATTGCACTCATTTATTCTACCAGGCGGGCATGCTGCCGCCACCTGGTCTCAGGTTGCCAGGGCAGTTTGCCGCAGGGCTGAACGGGAAATATTCTCGTGCGAGGATGTCGTCGATGAAACATGTTTTACTGAAATTGCCACATATATGAACCGCTTGTCCGATTATTTTTTTGTCCTGGCCAGGTATCTTAATAAGGTTGCCGGGGTGGCAGAAGTAACCTGGCGAGGGTCTCGGTAGAGCTCCAGTGAAGCTGTATCAAAGCACAGTAGATACGCTACGCCGTTTGAGTGATTCCACCGTAGAAATAGTGCTGACCAAACCGCAGGGATTTGATTTCTCTGCCGGGCAGCGGATTTCCTGTGTTATCGAAGGAGAGTCAAGAGATTACTCCCTCGCATGTTCTCCAGCAGACAGTTACCTGGTGCTCTGTGTGCGTCAGGTTATGGGAGGAAAAATTTCAGGAAAAATTGCAAAGTCTCAGCCTGGAGATATTCTTCGCTTTTCCGGGCCTCATGGATACTTTGTTCACAGACCGGGAAAGTCTGTGTTTATGGCTACTGGAACAGGTATCGCTCCTTTTGTTGCTTTTTGTCGCTCAGGTTTTCAAGCAGACTATCTTCTTCATGGCGTCAGGACGGTGAAAGAGTTGTATTATCGGCAACTCCTTGAGGCAGGAGCAGAGCAGTATATCCCCTGCTGTACAGAAGGAAATGATGAAGATGCGGAGTTGTACGGTCTCTTTCATGGTCGTGTTACTGAGTATCTGGAGATGAACGTGCCGGTAGGGTGTTATAACTTTTATCTCTGTGGAAACGGACAAATGGTACGGGATGGAATAAGGATAATAGATAAACGGTTTCCCGGTTCTAAAGTTTTCAGTGAGATGTTTTTTTCACAATAAAACAAAGTGGAAATTAATTTTCTGCGAATGATTATTACTATTGACAAACTGGTGTCTTTTTTATACTAACTTTAACTTGAATGTCTGAGTGGCTCGAGTATATAATCACCATATTGTCATAGAGTTACTCGTTGTATAATTGGTAACACTGTGGTAGGAAACTGAGGGGATGTTGCTACAGAAGACCGCAATACTGGGTGAGCATTCAGTAGGCTGGCTGTGGCGGAGTCACTGTGAAAGAGTATCATTTCCTGACTACCAAACACGACAATGCAATGACGGACCGGCTGTATGCTGGAAATGTCATTGAACACCTGACACTGCAGAGTAGAGCACAAACGACTACACAGGAGGACAATAAATGATTGAGCTAGATCTGAGCATGGTGAACTGGGCCAGGGCTCAGTTTGCCTTGACGGCCATGTATCACTGGGTATTTGTGCCATTGACCCTTGGTCTTTCCTTTCTCTGTGCCTTTATGGAAACGATTTATGTCCGTACCGGCAATGAGGAGTGGCGCAGAATAACCAAGTTCTGGATGACCCTTTTCGGGATCAACTTCGCCATCGGCGTGGCTACTGGTATTATTCTGGAGTTTGAATTCGGCACCAACTGGTCCAACTATTCATGGATGGTGGGAGATATCTTCGGAGCGCCTCTGGCGATTGAGGGAATTGTCGCATTTTTCCTCGAGGCGACCTTTTTTGCCGTTATGTTTTTTGGTTGGGATAGGGTTTCCAAAGGATTTCATCTGTTTTCCACCTGGATGGTTGCCGTCGGCTCAAACCTCTCCGCTCTTTGGATTCTGGTGGCCAACAGCTGGATGCAGTATCCTGTGGGAATGGATTTCAACCCCGACTCAGCCCGCTTTGAAATGCTCAATTTCTGGGAAGTACTGTTCTCCCCGGTTGCCATTGCCAAATTTACACATACCACCAGCAGCAGCTTTGTGGTCGGTTCTCTTTTCGTCATTACCATTGCCTCATGGTATCTGCTTAAGGGACGACATGTCGAGATGGCGAAAAAATCCATCATCGTCGCTTCAGTCTTTGGCCTTCTCTCGGGGGGGTATACTGCTTTGACGGGGGATCAGTCTGCTGTTGTCAATGCGGAAACACAGCCGATGAAGCTTGCGGCCTATGAAGGACTGTATCAGGGGGAGAGAAACGCTGGTATTGTGGCTATTGGAATCCTGAACCCGGAGAAGAAACCTGGCGACAGTAATGATCCTTTTCTTTTTGAGCTCAAGATACCGGGGCTTCTTTCCCTTCTGGCCAAACATGATTTCAACGCCTTTATTCCTGGAGTAGACGATCTGGTCTGGGGGAATGCGGCGGAGAATATTGTCGGCGTGAATGAAAAAATGAAGCGAGGTAAACAGGCCGTGGTCGACCTTGCGGCGTATAAAGATGCCTTGAACAGTGGGGACAAAGATGGAGCGGAATTGTCGCTTACACGATTCAATGTCAACAAGACCTACCTCGGCTATGGGTATCTCGACACGCCTGAAGAGAGTGTACCCCCTGTGGCTGAAACCTTTTATGCTTTCCATATCATGGTGATGCTGGCAGCCTTTTTTCTTTTTATCTTCTGTGCCTTTCTCTACTTTGCCATTAAGGACACTCTTCATGAAAAACGGCTGTTGCTGAGAGCAGGTGTTCTCTCCTTTTTTCTCGCAATGCTGGCCTCTCAGGCAGGCTGGGTGGTTGCTGAGGTTGGGCGTCAGCCATGGGTGATTCAGGACATGATGCCGGTCAGTATAGGGGCAACGCATATTTCGGTTGGCAATGTGCAGACAACATCTGTCATGTTTGCGGTAATTTTCACGCTGCTGCTTTTTGCCGAGATCAAGATCATGTTGAAGCAGATTAAAAAAGGACCAGAGGGGGTATGAGATGATTGGAAGTCTTGATCTTGTAGTATTACAACAGATATGGTGGCTTCTGGTATCTGTCGTCGGCGGGTTATTTCTCTTTCTCACCTTTGTGCAGGGGGGGCAGAGTCTTCTCTGGCAGGTGGCAAAGAATGATACAGAAAAGGCATTGGTCATCAACTCGCTGGGGCGGAAATGGGAGCTTACCTTTACGACACTTGTTCTTTTCGGTGGAGCCCTTTTTGCGGCATTTCCGAAATTTTATGCCACAAGTTTCGGCGGTGCTTACTGGGTATGGATGCTGATACTCTTTACCTTCATTGTGCAGGCAGTGAGCTATGAATTCCGTAAAAAACCGGGAAATGTTCTCGGGGCATGGACCTATGAACTCTTCCTCCTGATCAACGGATCCGTGGGGATATTGCTGATCGGAGCGGCTGTAGGCACTTTTTTTACCGGTTCCAATTTCGTCTTGAATGATTACAACCAGGTGACGTGGACGACTGCTTCGCGAGGACTGGAGGCGGCTTTGTCCCCATTCAATGTCTCGCTGGGGCTTTTTCTTGTATTCAATGCCAGGGTTTTAGGCTCCATGTATCTTGTCAATAATATCGATTTTTCAACGCTGCCTGAGTTTGAAAAACGATTACGGCGCGCCTGCCTTGTCAATCTCCTCGGTGCGCTGCCGTTCTTGCTGTATGTGCTTGTCAGCCTCCTTATTATAGATGGGTATGGTGTCGATGAGAGTGGGATGGTGAGTATGGTTGCCTACAAATATCTCAAGAACCTTGTGGCAATGCCGCATGCGCTGGTTCTTCTGCTTGCCGGTTTGCTTCTCGTGGTCTGGGGAGTGTTTCTTACCGGTTTGAAGAAGAGCACAAAAGGGATCTGGAGTGCCGGTCCCGGCACGGTCTTCGTCGGTCTGGCTGTATTTTTTCTGGCAGGCTACAACAACACTGCTTTTTATCCATCCAAAGTTGATCTGCAGTCAAGTTTAACCATCTACAATGCCTCGTCGACACATTACACATTGACGGTAATGACCTATGTCGCCCTGGTGATTCCTTTTGTTCTTGCCTACATAGCCTATGTGTGGAAGATGATGGATTCAAAAAAGATCGGTATCGACGAGGTTACCGGTGGGAAAGCATATTAGCGCTATGAAAGGAGATTTGATATGGACATGTTTCTCATGATATCCTGGCCGGTACTCATCTACGTCTCATACAGGGGCGTTCTCTGGGCGCTTGGTAAAGCGAACCGGCTGTAACTAACAACCCCGGCACGAGTTGATCTGTGCCTCTTTGATACCTGTGCAGCTTCGCACTCCAGAAATGGGGGCGAAGTTGTTATTTTGAGGAAGCAATTCCTTAAAAATTTTGAGGTGTTATCTTTCAAATAACCGATTTTTACCCTGTTATGCACTATTCTTCCGTAATATTTGATCTTGACGGGACCCTGCTTGATACATTGGAAGACCTGGCTGATGCCGGCAATAAGGTCTTGATGCAAAGCGGCTATCCCACCCACCCGGTTGAGGCCTACAAGTACTTCGTTGGGGATGGACTGCAGGCTCTTATCGAAAAAATTACCCCGGAATCTGCAACGCATGCCGATGTCAGCACCTGCTTTGATCTTTTCAAGACAGTCTATGCCCAGGGATGGAGAATCAAAACCTCTCTTTACCCGGGAGTGGAGGATCTATTGAACGGACTGCGAAAGGCCGGGCTGAACGTGGCTGTTCTTTCCAATAAACCGCATGACTTTACCTTGCTCTGCGTGGATCATTTCTTTCCCCGGGTTTCGTTCCAATCTGTATACGGTCAGCGTGAAGGCGTTCCCAAAAAACCGGATCCGGCCGGAGCACTGCATATTGCCGCAGAGTTGGGGGTGGAACCGGAAAGCTGTGTTTATGTGGGAGACACAAAAATAGATATGCATACCGGCAAGTCTGCCGGTATGTTCACCATCGGCGTGCTCTGGGGGTTTCGCACGGCAGATGAACTGCGGGAGCATGGTGCCGATATCCTGGTGCAGCATCCCACCGAGCTTCTTGACGTCATTTGGAACCTGCAGCAGGACTGACTTCTCCTCAAGAGGACGGATAGCCCTAATTTCTCACCAGCCGAGGTTGCCGTGGAAGGCTGAGCAGTGAGGCGGACTTGCTGCAGTATCCTCTATTGGAAAACGATACTGAACATCCACCAGAGAAGGTGCAGTGACAGACAGGCATAGATGCCGGCGATGACATCGTCCAGCATTATGCCGGCACCGCCATGAATGTGTCTGTCAAACCAGGAGATGGGATAGGGTTTTCTGATGTCAAAGAAGCGGAATAACAGAAAGCCCAGTATCCAGGCTGCGAGGTGATCCGGAGCAAGTGTCAGGGCGATGAACATTCCGACAATTTCATCTATAACAATACTTCCGGCATCTGGTTGATCCAGTATCTTTTCGGCTGAACCGGCCACAAAAAAACCAAGAAGCAGAGAGGCCGCAATTGCTCCAACATAGATCGGCAGAGGCAGATCTTTCAGGAGGAGCCAGGGCAGAAATGCAACCAGTGACCCCCAGGTGCCGGGTGCCTTGGGCAGTTTTCCTGCATATAGACCGGTGGCGAGTGCCATGATCAGATGATTCATTTTTCTTTCACGCCGGAAGTTATGGCCCTGTATACCTGTTGAAGCGGAACACCATATTGCTTTGCAATTTTGCGGCACTCTTCATATTCCGGATAGACTCTGAGGCCCATTGGGGTTTCGATTTCCTTGGCGTTGACTGAACCCCATTGAGTAGGGACCGAAACGATTTTCCGCGGCAGGGTCTGCCGCGATTCTCTGTGGTATCGCAGTCCGATTGCTGTGGTTTCCAGGAAAAGGATGCGGCGCAGTGGCTGGGAGAGATGGAGTGGGCTGATAATTTTGACTGCAAAGCCGGGACGCCCTTTTTTCATCTGGACAGGTGTGAGGCTGACATCAAGTGCACCCGCCTGAAAAAGAAGTTCGCAGAGGTGAGGGAATCCCTCAGGGCTCCAGTCATCAAGATGCGTTTCAATCACTTCAACTTCCTGGTGTTCTCCAGCTTCAAAAGGATGACCGAGAATGAGTCGGAAAAGGTTTGGGGTATCATCGGCCAGATGATGACTGCCGGCACCATAGCCGGTTGACGAGATACTCATTGGGGGCATTGGACCAAATCCCAGGCTAAGCACTTTTAGAAGGGCTGCTCCTGTCGGGGTGACGAGTTCAACAGTCTGATCAACTCCGTAGCAGGGAACACCACTGAGTATTTCGCAGACAGCTGGAGCCGGGAGAGGCAAACGGCCGTGAGCGCATTTGACAAATCCCCGCGGGTTCGGTAGCGGGGAACTGTAGAGCCGGTCCACACCCAGATAAGAAAGACCGGCAATAGTACCGACTACATCGATTAGAGTATCTACTGCGCCGACCTCATGAAAATGGACCTTCTCTATAGGGATATCGTGTACTTTGGCTTCTGCCCTGGCGATTTCTTGAAAGACATCGACGCAGCGTGAGATCACATGGCTTCCCAGGTCTGAATTCTCGAGAATGGCAATTATGGAGGAGAGATGACGATAGTGTTGCTGCGGCGTTCCGTTAACCTGCAGGTGTATCGAGCTGATACCGCATGCCTGTTTGCGGTTGACTGTAATCTCAAATCCGGAAATATTGAGTCTGCCGATCTCTTCTTTCAGAACGGCTTCAGGAAGACCGCAATCAACGAGTGCTCCCAGGAACATATCCCCGCTGATGCCGGAGAAACAGTCGGTGTATGCCGTCAGAGGCTTTTGGCTCATGCTGTATTGCTTATCCATTGGTGAAACGGCCGCCGCTAGGGAATGAGTGGCCGCAGAGAAAAGAAGCTGCCGTCAGTCTTTTTTTGCCCTCGGGCTGCAGCTCTGCTACAAGAAGAGACTGGTTGCCTGTGGCTACAACTATGCCGTTCTGGGTTGCCGACAGTATAGTTCCTGCTGGTTCGTCTCCATCTTTATGCACCACTTCTGGAGAAAAAAGCCGATATCTCATCCCGTCAAGGAAGGTATAGGCGCTTGGCCATGGGTCTAGGCCACGGATAAGACAGTCTAGTTTTTCAGCCGGCAGGTTCCAGTCAATGTTTCCCATTTCTTTTTGCAATGGCGGTGCCTTGGTGGCTAGGCTGTTATCCTGTTTTGTTGGAGCAAGTTCTCCTTGTGCAAGCTTTATCAGAGCGGTCTGGAGTGTTGCTGCACCGAGATCGGCGAGTCTCTTGAAGAGTGATCCGGCGGTTTCCTTTTTAGGAATGTCAATCGCCGCAGAAAGTAAAATGTCACCGGTATCCATGCCCTCGTCCATCTGCATGATGGTAATGCCTGTTTGTCTGTCGCCTTCGAGAATGGCCCATTGAACAGGAGCAGCGCCTCTATGGCGCGGCAAAAGAGAACCATGGATATTGATGCAGCCCAGGG
>JAZBNU010000309.1:0-5991 GCA_036350815.1 Desulfopila sp. | reverse complement strand
TGGTGCGGGCAAGATAGATGAGTTGCATGGAATCAATGTCAAAAACGTTTTTGGCCTTGGGATCATCACCGAATTTCTGATGATCTCCGGAGAGACAGAGAAGGTTGCGAATTCCCAAGGCAGACGCTCCGAGGAGGTCTGACTGCAACGCAATTCGGTTTCGGTCTCGCACCACCATCTGGATAAGAGGCTCCACGCCCGACTCTTTTACAAGCATGCAGCCGGCCAGTGAACTCATCCGCACGACAGATGTCTGGTTGTCAGTGACATTGCAGGCATCAACATTGCCTTTTACGAAGGCAGCCTTTTTTCTGACGTGGTCGGGATCGGCACCACGGGGAGGCCCGCATTCTGCTGTGACGGAAAAATGCCCGGCTGCCAGAACTTTTTCGAGATTGCTTCCGGATTTCATTATATCATGTCCTCCCTGATAATTCGGCGCGGACCGCCGTCTCTTGAGGAATCCCACCCTTTATACGGTTTCAGTTTGGTATAATTGTCCATTTGGTTCAAGGCTTTAAGGCGATCAATAATAAGCTGCCAGCCACAGGGGACGTCTTTGGAGACTTCACATATCCCGGCCATAGACCCGCCGCAGGGGCCATGGAAGAGTTGTTTGGCACAACGGGTCACGGGACAGATGCCGCCGGTGAGATGGAGGACACAGTCGCCGCATCCCTGGCATCTCTCCGCCCACTCACCCTGTCTTTCCGTCACTCCAAGGAACCCAGTATTGATTCCGGGGAGAAGAGGGGTGTGGGTGAATTTCTCCGCCAGGAATTGAATGCCAGCTCCACAGGCAATGGAGAGCACTGCCTGATAGTCTTCAACAAATGGGCGCATGCTCTCGATATATTCCGGGTCGCATTGACGCTCCAGACTGATTTCTTTGATATTTATTGGTTTTCCTGCAGCTTCCCGGGCCAGACGGAGGGTGGAGGCCAACACCTCGACTTCTTTATGGCCGCCCACCCGGCAGACAGTGACACAGCCGTGGCACCCGGCAAGGATAATGGTATCATAGGGTTCAACCATCTCAAGAATTTCCTCGATGGGTTTTGGGGTTCCTGTAATCATGGCATCTCCTCCTGCGGAGCCTTGATATTTTCCTGCTCGCGCCGTGTGTTAATTGGGCTGGGACCAAGTTCGTGAATGGTGTTGACGAATTCATTGGCAAAAGCCGCGAATTTTGCACCTTCACCGGCGCTGAGGTTATACATGCGTATCCGCTCAGCACCGATATCGATTTTTTCCAGGATCGAGTAGACGCGGTTGACGCGCGCTTTAGCTCTGATGTTGCCGGAAACGTAATGACAGTCACCCTCAAGGCATCCTATGACCATCACCCCGTCGGCACCGTTTTCAAAGGCTTTGAGCAGGAGAGATTCCTCAATCCTGCCGGTGCAGGGCAGCATGACGATGCTGATTGATGGTGGATAGGAGCGTCGTTCCGAACCTGCCAGGTCGGCTGCGGTATACGCTCAATGGCGACAGGCAAAAACGATGACACTTGCGTTAAAGTCATTCATCATTCTCCTCCTTTGGCCTGTGCCATTGACAGGGCCTCAGATTTTGTAGTGGTATATGCTTTTAACTTGGCTGTGATATTGCGATCTTCAAAACGTCCAAGAGATATTGTTTTGGCGGGACACTCAGCCACACAGATACCGCAGCCCTGGCAGAGAGCCGGATTTATTTCAGCGGAATGATTTTCGTTGATAAAAGGAACCCCATAGGGACAGGCCCTGACGCAGGTAAGACAGACGGCACAGTTTGTCGGGTCGACAGTTGAAACTATCCCGGACATCTGTAGTTTTTCCTTTGCCAGAATAGTAGTAGCTCTAGCTACAGCCGCTTGAGCCTGGGATATGGTCTCACCGGCATCCTTAGGCGCGTGAGCGGTTCCCGCCATGAAGAGCCCTTCGCTGGGAAGGTCTACCGGGCGGAGTTTGGCGTGTGCTTCAATAAAAAAACCTCCACTGTTACGGGGTACCCTCAACATGGACGCGAGTTCCTCAGTGTCCTGCGACCTGATTCCGGTGGAGAGAACCAGCATGGCTGGATTGAGTTTGACAGCCATTTGGATCGAGGGGTCTGTGACGGTAATGGAGATAGCGTTTTCTGTAACCTGGATCTCCGGGAGAGAGTGTGGCGGCTGGTAGCGGATAAAGTTCACACCGGCCATCCGCGCTCTGCGGTAGTTGAGTTCACCCAGGCCATAACAGCGCATATCCCGATAGAGAATATCGACCCGCACATCGGGGCATTTCTCTTTTAGGCGAAGACTGTTTTTTACAGCTTGATTGCAGCATACTCTTGAGCAATACGGGAGGTGATCTTCATCACGTGATCCGGCACATTGCAGCATCACTACACCACCATGGCGCAGTTGATCGATGTCGCCTTCTTCCAGTAGAGTCTCAAAATCGGTCTGGGTAAGCACCATATCTGTTTTGCCGAGATCATAGATTTCCGGACGATTCTCCACGGCACCGGTTGCCACGAGGATGGCGCCGTGCTTAATGGTTCGGGTTGCCCCGGAAGGAGTCATAATGTCCGTGACGAACGATCCGACAAAACCGGACTGTTCAACCACCATGGAGTTTGTGAAAATTCTGATTTTGTCATTATTCTCTAGGCGGTGACGGAGCTGCTGCAGATATGTGGTAAAAGAGCTGCCGTCCCAGGCTCTTTGCAGTTTTGCCAGCTGGCCGCCGAGAGTGGCCTGCTGTTCCACTAAATAGACATTGAATCCTTGCCGGGCTGCTTCTTCGGCTGCGGTCATACCGGCAAGTCCGCCCCCTATGACCAGAAGACCCGGGTCGACATTGAATTCGAGTTCCTGCAGAGGTTCGCCCATGGCGGCATTGGCAACCGCCATTCGGGTCAGTCTTTTGGATTTTTCCGTGGCCAGTTCAGGCTCTGAAGGATGAACCCAGGAACACTGGTCCCGGATGTTAGCCATATCAAAAAAGTATTTATTGATGCCTGCCTGTCGCAAGGTAGACATGAAAAGCGGTTCATGAGTGGTTGGTGAACAGGCCGAAGCCACCACTCTGTTGAGTCTGTGCTCCCTGATGATGTCGCGGATACGTTCCTGGGTGTCCTGCGAGCAGGTGTACAGCGGGTGCTCGGCGTAAACAACGCCAGGCAGGGTTTTGGCGTATTCGGTGACTTGCTCAACATCAACGACAGAGGCAATGTTGGTACCGCAGTGACAGATAAAGACACCTATGCGTAATTCTTCATCCGGTTCGGGCGTGTGTTCCTGCGGCAGGACCTCTTGGCTGATCAAGCTGCCCCTGGCCACGGCAAGATTAGCCGCGGCGGCCTGGGCTGCACCGGAAGCTTCACTGACTGTCTCGGGAATATCTTTTGGACCATTGACGGCACCACTGACGAATACTCCGGGCCGCGAGGTGGATAATGGAGAGAAGGTCGGGGTTTGAGCAAACCCGAAACGGTCGATATCGATACCGAGGGTTTCAGCCAGTTTCTTTGTCTTCTCCGGAACCTGGATGCCAACGGAAAGGACCACCATATCAAAATACTCGACAAGTTTTCTGCCGGATTCGTCGACATAACGCAGTTCCAGGTTACCGGTTTGAGGATCTTCAAAAACCCGGCTTACCATGGCCCGCAGCAAACGGACGTTGTTCTCTTCGGCACGGCTGACATAGTCGTCGAAGTTTTTACCGAAAGAGCGCATATCGATATAGAAGATGGTGGGTTCGATGGTTTTATCATGTTCTCTGGCGATAAACGCCTCTTTTACGGCATACATACAGCAGACGGAAGAGCAATAATCTCTATTGCAGCTCTGATCACGTGAGCCGACGCATTGGATCCAGGCGATTTTCTGAGGATGGGCACCATCACCTGGACGGACCACGGTACCGGAAGTCGGCCCGGAGGCGGACAGCAGTCGCTCGAATTCGATAGAGGTAATCACGTTTTTATACATGCCGTAGCCGAATTCACCCCTGATTCCGGCATCGAAAACTTCAATTCCAGGTGAAAAAATAACCGATCCCACTTCAACTTCCCTGATGTTCTCCTTGTGATCATAGGCTATAGCCCCAACGCCGCAAATGGTGGCGCAGGTACCACAGGCACCGCTATTGAGTTTTACGCAGCTCTTTTCGTCGATGACCGGGACTCGCGGTACCGCCTGGGGATAGTGGATATTGATCGGTTTTCTCAAAGAGAGATTTTCGTTAAAGGCATCAAAAAGCGGTCTGGGTTTCTTGTCCGTTACCTGAGAGATATCAAGGAAATTGACGGGACAGTTGGAAACACAGGCACCACAGACCTGGCAGATGTCGATTCCAACTTCAATACCGTTTGAAGACATTTTCAAGGCACCGATCTGCATGACCTTCTTGCAGGTGATGACGCACAAACCGCAGCGGACGCAATCATCTGTCTCTCGTGTGCGGAGAGATTGTTTCAGCCGGAACGATCTCTCGTGCACCGCGGCTCCTATACTTTTGTCAAGTTCAGGGGCTTGAGTGATCGTTATGGCGCCATATTTTTCAGGGCAGGCGGCAAAACACGCCCCGCACCCTGTACATTTGTTCTGGTCTATCCTGGCAAATTCCTTTTTCTGCCAGACTACAGCATCCTGCAGGCAAGCTCGCTGACAGCTGCCGCACTGGGAGCATTTCTCTTCGTCCACACTAAAGGTCCAGGCATGGAGCGAGGTCGGCTTTACCGGGGCGGATGTACTGAGCGTTCGTTTTTCTCGAGCCCGAAGACGCTTTTTTTTGCCATCGTCGTCTTTCAGAAAAGGAAATGTGGAAATATGAGTGACAGGACAAACCAGTTCACATAATCCGCAGCCCGTGCATTTGGCCACATCGACATAGCGAGCATGCTGGGTGATGGTTGCCATGAATTGACCGGCCTCACCATCAAGCCTCTGCAGTTCGCTGTGTGTCAACAGCTCGATGTTTCTGTGACGGCCAACCTCGACAAGCTTGGGAGAGACAATACACATGGAGCAGTCGTTGGTGGGAAAAGTTTTGTCAAGCTGAGCCATTTTGCCGCCGATGGCGGGTGAGCTTTCCACCAGATAGACCTTCAGCCCGGAGTTGGCCAGGTCAAGGGCCGACTGCATGCCGCTGATGCCGCCTCCAAGAATGAGAACAGCGCCGGTTGGAGTGATGCTTGTGGTATCTGTAACATGAAGATTCTGACTCATGTCGCCTCCTTTTGGGGGTGCTCCCGAGGGGTGAGATAGGTGTTGAGTATATCGGGGGCCACCAGGTGAACCCGGCCCTGTTTTTGCGGATAGTTGCCCTGTATGGCGGCAGCTATCAGTTCCGTTGCATAGAAGACCGGCAGGCTCTCGTCGGGATTGTTGTCGAGCTGGCGGCTTTCAAGGTTCGCCTGGCACATGGGGCAGTCGGTGACGAAGGCTTCAGCACCACCGCGCTTTGCAGCCAGGCTTATGTCACCAACAAGTTTTCGGGCGATGTCCGGTCTTGCCATGGTGAGACTGCCGGAACAGCATTCCGTCCGGTGGGACCATTTTACAGGTGCGGCACCGACAGTTTCTACAATGGTTTCAAGAGTGGTCGGCATTTCAAACCGCGGCGCTCCTGTGATCTTGGGATGACGGAGAGACAGGCAGCCGTAATAGCAGGCTGTCGGCATGCTGTTGAAAGTTATGCGCAGACTTTTTTTAATGCGCGCCGTAATATCCTCTGTAGCGAGAAAGGTGGAGATATGGATAATTTTAAAAGACGGGGAATAGTCGGTGACATCCCAGAATTCCGGATTTTTCCGCAGAGCAAGGTCGGCGGCCCTGAGGCGCTGATAGCAGGCGGCACAGGGGACAAGGATATCGTTGCCGTCCTGGTTGTTGATAAGAAGATTGCGCATGGGAAGGCGCATGCCTATTTCATGGCTGGTCATATGAGCCGAGGAGGCTCCGCAGCAATTCCAGTCAGGAATGTCGATGAGTTCTACCTGCAGTGCCTTGCAGAT
>JAZBNU010000308.1:0-2350 GCA_036350815.1 Desulfopila sp. | reverse complement strand
TTCTTTTTCCCGACAGGCCATGCAGGTGGTGCAATACTGCATAGTAAGTCGGCACACATCAATCCATTCAACTTCATGCTCGGCAGCCAGTGGCTCCACCACACATCCAAGGAGCGAGGCGACCGTGCCGTTCTTCCGATAGCTTCCGTTGAGCACTACTATTTTCATCTTTTTCTTTTCCTGCTTTCGAGCCTGTTTAGCAAACCTGTTGGTACAGGAGCGCATTCTGCCCTTTCCGGCTTTTGAGCCGGCAAGGTGTATTTTTCTTTCCCGGTTACATCATATTCACTGCATTCGCCAGGGAAATCATCTTTTTCTGCAGCAGTCATATGCAATGTTTTTTATTTCGGGCTTCTCTTCTTGTGTCGCAGTCAGCATATCATGCACCGTATCTTCTGCCGTCTTTGACAGAGGCTCCTTTTAAACACGGCCCTTCACAAAAAATCCAGCGGACTTGCAACAGGATTGCGAAGATCTTTGACAACATGGGTGTAAATCATTGTGGTTTCCACCTTCGCATGGCCAAGATACTCCTGTATCTGCCGGATGTCGACTCCCTTGAGCAGCAGATGCGTGGCGAAAGAGTGGCGCAGTGTGTGAACCGAGGCATGCTTATTTATTTTTGCTTTTGTCACTGCCATCTTCATTGCTCTTTGGAGCGCACTGGCGCTGAAATGATGGCGCCGCACCACTCCGCTGCGAGGATCAACCGATCGCTTTGTCGATGGGAAAAGATATTGCCAGGCAATCTGTCTGGATGCTCCCGGATATTTGCGTTCCAATGCCTTCGGAAGCCAGACGGCTCCATATCCTTCTGCAATATCTTCACCGTGTAATTCCAATACTTCGGCAAGGTGTCTCTCCAGCTCGACAATCAGAGAAGCCGGCAAAACCGTAGTTCTGTCTTTTCCTCCCTTACCTTCTCGTACGATAATGAGCTGCTGATCGAAATCGATATCTTTGATACGCAGACGACAACATTCGTTGATTCTCAGTCCACCACCGTAAATCATTCTGAGCATCAAGCCACTCCTTCCTTCAACATGCTCAAAAACCCTCCTGACTTCTTCAGTGGAGAAGACAGCCGGCAGCCTCCTGCCCGTTCTTGCGCGAACACCGTCTTTCATATCGCCAAGCTCAGTAGTATAGATCAGGCGGAAAAACAAGAGCAGGCTGTTGAATGCCAGATTCTGGGTTGAGGCCGAGACATTTTTTCCAACAACCAGGTCTGTCAAAAAATGGCGAACCGACTCGGGAGAAATTACCTGGAGTTTCGAGACGGAGCCAGCTCTTACTCTGCAGAAATCAAAATACCTTTTGACCCAGTCAATATAGGTTTTTTCAGTCCGAAGAGCATAATTACGCAGACGCAGAGCTTCACTGAAATCGGCTAATTCTTTCTTTCCTCCAGAAAAAGGGCGCAGCTCCTGATCATGAGTGCCCCGAACATCACGCCCCCTTTTGCTATAGATATTGAAATACAGGCGTACTGCCTGATCGGCCTGGCGAACCTGCCACCCCTGATAGCTGCCGCTGTTGTCCAATTCTACTAGAAAAAGAGGCAATTGTTCAGCCCAGGACATATTCGGCCATTGCGCTCTGTGCTCAAAGAACTTACGTACCCAGTGGACATAATATTTCTCCTTCCCTGCAGCAACAAAGTTCGCTGCAAGCAGATATTCCCCAAATTCTGCACCATCAAATATACTGAATTCATTCACGATTATCTCTTCCTTTCAGTTATATTGGACTTCGAAGCGCGCGGTCTAAGCGGCGAATTATCCCAAAAAAGAGCGTGAACGAATGCAAAAAATCCCGAAAAACCATGTTTTCCCCTCTCTTTACCGAAATAATTCCCCCAGTTAGGCCGCGCGGTCTAACTACGGAATATCCCCAAAAAACTGCGCCACAGAACCTAACACTATTCTCTTGTCTTGGCGTTGTTTTTAGACTATTATAACGAGGAAATCTCACAATTTTATGACATTAGAGAGTATATCGAAAAAAAGATTGAGAAAAAATAGAGTAAGGAAGGACGTCCAAGATACAATCAAGTGCTAAGGCTTGAGAGGTGATTCACAGAAAATCTCCCCAAAATACCCACGCGCACTATTAAACGTTGTAAGGCCTTCAGCCGGAATAAAAGAAAAAATAAAAAAAAGGCATAACTGCAGAAAAAGCAAAAACAATAAAAGCAAACTGCAACAACAAAAAATAAAATAATTTTACAACAAATCGTTTCTGCGGAAACCGCAAAAGACGCGGTTCTCGCAGAACTCCACGTTAGCGACAGAAGAAAAAATGATCCCAGGCAGTAATAAGCAATTTGCAGAATTTATGGATTCACCAT
>JAZBNU010000307.1:0-2234 GCA_036350815.1 Desulfopila sp. | reverse complement strand
GGAACTGCTCCATCGTATTCCTGATTTTTTGCGCAGGCAACCCGACATTACAATTGTTGAAATAGAAAACCACAGCGGCAATTATAATGCGGTGAACATGCTCCTCGACATTGAACTTCCTTCTCCAGACGTTATGGCGGAAGAACTTGCGTCTTTCAATTGGGACATTGCCCGAAAACGCGGTCTCGATCCCGATGATATTCGTCGTGACCTTTTGAACTATATACGGAGAGGTGCCGCAACTATTCGGATTGAGCTTATCCTGACAACCTACGAAGAACTCATGGAAGCCGAATTCGGCCGCTCAATCCACGAACTGAGGGTCTTGCGCTTACGCCAGAGACAGTCATACAAAGGTCTTCTTGGCCAGAATGCCGCATACCTGATCGAATACATGCTGGTGTTGGCGTGTTCTCCCTCAGTATCCATTGCCGAAATCCCGATTAAAATGTATGGCCGCTATCTGCCTGAAGAAATTGCTGCACTGAAAAGCACCCTGTATGGAAACACTGTTGACGGCAGTCTGCTCAACGCATTCCACCCCCTGTAATACTTTTTATAAGAGCCATAGTCTGCACCTCATCTACCTGTTCCGCCGGCAGATATGTGTGCCCATATTCAAGAGCGGCACCGCTTTCAAGAAACAAGTGAAACAGTTCGCGGTCAATGTGACCATCGTCTGCCATCTTTTTCATAATTATAAGGGCTTCACTCAGCATTTTCGGTTTCTTGTAGGGCCTGTCCACCGCAGTGAGTGCTTCGAAGATATCAGCTATAGCAACTATCCTTGCAGGAATAGACATCTCTTCGCCATGGATCCCTCGTGGATATCCGCTGCCATCCATTTTTTCGTGATGACTGCCGGCTATATCTGGAACAGCCTTAAGGTGATGTGGATACGGCAGACTTTTTAACATCAGGATGGTCTGCACGATATGCTCATTTATGACAAAGCGCTCCTCCTCTGTCAACGTTCCGCGAACAACGGCGAGATTATGAATTTCACCCCGATTATAAAGATATTGAGGTGTCTTCATTGAAAATTCATGATCCTCGTGAGAATCACCAGTACGAAAAAGCAGATGATCTGCTCGATCAGCCAACAGAGGCTCTTCGACCGGCAAAGGCGCTGCCGGAAGACGTTCTTTGCGCTGCAGCTCCTCCCATGAGATTCCGATGCGGTCATCCAGTGTCCGTTCCCAGGTCTGGGCAGCAATCTCGTGCAGACGCTGCATCCGGTCTCTGTTCAATTCCCCATCTCCCAGGTTACACTCGGCCACAAATAAAAACTGCTGGTCAAGCCTCAACCATTCCTCCGCCAACCAGTGATCAAGTGGCTCACGTTGTTCTCCAGCAGCAATTCGCTTCCAGTACCGGATATGAACATCCCGCTTCAGCACTTCAAAACGTGTTCTGATTTCGTGAATTCTGTTATATATTGTCTCAAGCCTGGTAGCTTTATCCACAACATACTCAGGTGTTGTAACTTTGCCGCAATCATGAAGCCATGAAGCCATATGGAGGGCCTCCCATTCTTCTGCAGAAAGGCGAAAGTCGGCAAAGGGGCCGCGCTCAGCTTCACAGGCCTTGCGTGCCAGCAGTTTTGTCAATATTGGTACCCGCTGGCAATGACCGCCGGTATACGGGGATTTTGCATCAATTGCACCGGCAAGAAGCTTCACAAAAGAGGCCAACAGGTCTTTCTGCATCCTCAGCATCTTACGCCCTTCAAGAGTCACTGCGGCAAAGCCTGAGAGTGCCTCAATAAAGGCCAGGCGTCCACTCTGATCCGTTTCCTCCGCCATACGTCTGCCATCATAGAGCAGACAGAGCACTCCTATCCCCTCCTGCATTCTGTTCCGTAACGGTTGTGCAATAACTCTGGCGAAGGCTGGATCAATCCCGAGCGAAGGCCCCAGCCCGGGGACAATGCTTTCAAGCGGAGCAACAACGCGCCTGTCTTCGCGCAGCAGGGCAACCAGTTTTGCATCACTCTGCAACTCATAGACAGGGAGAATATCCTTGATGGGCTCCGCCCTGGTCTGGACAGATCCCGGCTGTAGTTTACCTGTATTTTCTCTGACGATATAGGTAAAGGCACCATCAGCACCACTGATATCCATTGTTTCTTTCGTAATTCGCTCTATCAGCTTATCGTAATCCTGTTCTCCGGCCAGAGAGTTGATAAGTGAGACAAACCTGCTGATGGTCGACTCCATCATATTCATTGCCTG
>JAZBNU010000306.1:0-18181 GCA_036350815.1 Desulfopila sp. | reverse complement strand
CTGGAGGCGGCGAAAATCCGGTTTATGAAGGATGAGAAGAACATAGCAGAGATTGACAGAATTGATATGGCTTTTGAGGCCGGGATGAGACAGATGCGGCTGAACAGCTTTCATCTGCAGAGCAGGGACATTGATCTTTCTCTTTCTGGAACGCTTTCTCCTGAGGACGGGTGGCCCGTGGAAGTTTCCGGCGTGTGGCGCTATAGGGGCAATGAATTTCCACAAATGGAGGGAACCTGCAGGGTGTCGGACTCCCTGGCCAACGGGATCCTGGAAATAGAGTCAACGATGCCGTTTTCGCTGCAATTGAATTCTTTTTTTCAGATTGATGATGGTCTGTCTTTTCAGGCAGGATTACAGCTGGATCGTTTTAACCCAGGCCTTTTCTTTGAAAGCTATCCCGGACTGATAGACGGTGCGGCAGCAATAGACGGGCAAATGGTCGGAGCTCTATTTCGGGCCGATATAAAAATAGAGACCGTTACGGGACAGATCAGATCGATACCCTTCAGCTTTTCCGGCAACGCTTCATTTTCCGAAGGAGATTTGACTCTTGCCGAGGCAATTCTACGGAGTGGAGAATCTCTTCTACAGGTGGATGGAGCAATCGGCAGCAAGTATGCGCTGCAGTACAGCCTTGATATAGGCGATCTGGCTGAGTTTGATGCTTCTGTCGGAGGGGCCTTGACCGTTGAGGGCAAGGTTACGGGGGAAACGCAGAATCCAAAGGTCACAGCTGTTGTGTCAGGAGAGAACCTCAGCGGAGAGGGTTTTTCTCTGGCTTCCCTGTATGGTGACGTGGAGGGAGAGCCTTTTTCTTCGGGGGAATTCAATGTAAAGATCCAACTGCAGGAAGCAGCGTTCCAGAACCAGTTCGTGCAAAGCTTCAATCTTGAGGTGCAGGGTAGTCTTGCTGAGCACCATTTACAGATAGAAACACAATCAGGCCCTTTTGAGGCGGAAGTAGGGGCGAGCGGTTCCTGGGAGACCGATGAGTGGACTGGTATAGTCGACATGTTGACCATTGCTCACCCTCTACAGGGCAGGCTAAAGCTGACTGAGCAGGTAGGACTGATTCTGGGACGGGAAAAGAACAGAATTGAAACAGCTTGTTTTTCTCATGTTTCCGGGAAGATTTGTTTGGAGGGAGAATTCATTGGCGGCGCCTGGCAGGCCGGGGCGACTCTGCAGGATTTTAATCCCGGTATTTTCCTGGAGAAGTGGCCGGGTACGATAACTGCGGAGTTGTCGGGCCGCGGCGACTTCGCAGAACCTCAGGCAAGACATGAACTTACCATCAGCTCGCTGGCCGGATTCGTCAGAGATCTTCCCCTTGCCGGCGGGGGCAGCTTGGAACTCAAGGGCGATACCCTTCTTGCTGAAGATCTCCGGCTGCAATATGGAAATGCTCAGCTAAGAGCGAATGGGATTCTGCAGAACGAATACTCTGATTTCAGATTTTCCGGCGAAATTGAGGAGCTGCGCACCTTTCTGCCTGAAATGACCGGGCGCTTCAGCTTTGCCGGAGAGATACAGGGCAGCAGAGAGGAGCCGATGGCCCACCTGTCTTTCAATGCCGCCGCCGGGAAGATGGACTCGTTTTCTTTTGCTGAAGTAGTAGGAGATCTTGCCGTGGATATTCAACCTGAAGGCGAGATCAGAGCCAAGGTGAAGGGAGAGAATATTGCGTATAACGATCTGCTGGTATCCGATGTTACTTTCGCTGCTTCCGGAACGACGATGGAACACTCTTTTTCTCTGGCAGCGGTAACCAGTTTTGGCAGCGGAGAACTGCAGGGTATATCCACCTATGATTCTTCATGGAAAGCTTCTCTTCATACCATGAATCTCTTTCTCCAAAAATATGGAGACTATACCTTGCAAAAACCTGCCCAGTTGGAAATAGGTCCAGCAAAGAGTGCTGTTGAAAATTTCTGCATGCAGGGGGCTATGCTCAGCGTATGTTTAAGCGGTGCGTATAATGAGAAAAAAGCGTGGCAGGTTGAGTCCCGCATTGACACCCTGTCCCTTGCCTTGCTGGAAGATGCAGGCTTGCTGGATACACCGGTCGCAGGAGAGCTGCAGGGCAGGATCAGAGCGGGCGGCAGAGCTGAAAGAATTGAGAATATGGAGGGATGGATCAGTCTTCCGGAAATACTCCTTTACGGCAATGATGAGGAAGCGTCGCGTTACAGCTTCTCTGATACTCGAGTTGACGTGAGCATGGCTGAAGGAGCATTGGTGCTCAACTGGGCTTCGGTTCCGCAAAAAAGCGGGAGTTTCTCCGGGGAGCTTTCAATTCAGAGATTTGATGAGATAGCAGACAATTCAGCAGCGCTGCCCCTGGAGGGCTATCTCGATTTTTACCTGGATGACCTCTCTTTTGTCACCATTTTGAGTGATGCGCTGCTAAAGCCGAGTGGCACATTTACCGGCCGCCTCAATGTGGGTGGAACGACGGCCGCGCCAACTGTAAACGGCGACCTGGCCCTAGAAGAAGGCAATATTCACCTGACGGAACTGGGAGTGAAACTCGAGGATGTTTCCGCTGCAGTAACCAGTCGACAAGACCTGATCGAATACGTCATTACTGCTCGTTCCGGACCAGGAAGGGTACGGGGGGAAGGAGATGTGCGGCGGGCAGAGAGTTCTTCGTGGGAGTTGACCAGCCATCTGACGGGAACAGATTTTGAGTTGTTCGGTACCGAAAAATACCAGATCAGGACTTCGCCCGATGTTCATGTCTTTTTAGGTGAGAAGGGCAATACCATAACCGGAAGATTGGATATTCCCTTCGCCCGCATTGTTCTTGCTGATGAGAGCAGCAGAGTTACTTCTTCTGCTGATGTCGTTATTGTTGATGCAGAGCAGCAACCTCAGCCGAAGGGCCACTTTGTCATAGATCTTGATATTGCTCTTGGTGATGATGTAACCATCGATGCCTATGGTCTGAAAAGCGGTTTGACCGGAGCATTTGAACTGCAGGATTCGCCGGCAAAAAATATGTCTGCTTCCGGTGAGCTGGTCGTCAGAGACGGTGAGTACACTTTCTATAGTGTCGAGCTTGAGATCAGCAGAGGGAGACTCCTTTTTTCCGGGGGAAGCATTGATAATCCCGGGGTTGATTTTCGCCTGCAGCGCAAGGTAGAAAAAGTTATGGTTGGTGTTGACGTCAGTGGTACGGTTAATGATCTGGAATTTGAACTCTTTTCGAATCCGGTTATGGATGAGAGCAATATCATGGCCTATTTGCTGGTCGGTCGCTCAATGTATGCTTCAAGTGACAATGATCAGAGCCTCATCAGTGCAGCCGCTTCCGCCCTGGGGATGAGGGGGGCCAATACCATTACCAATGCACTGGGAGAGTATATACCAATAGATGAGATTTATCTGGACGGCGGTACCGGAACGGAGGATATGTCAATTGTTCTCGGCAAGAATATCACCGAAGATCTTTTTATTGGCTATGATCACAACTTTTTTGATTCTTCAGGGAGATTTAAGGTACGATATAATCTGGGAGGAAATTTTTCCGTGGAGACACGGAGCGGGGTCAGTTCCACCAGTGGCGATATTATCTATTCCATTGAGAGGTAACTGCAAAACATATACAACACAAGAGCTGAGCTGTTGCTTTTAGCAGTTTTCAGACATCCTGTTTATTACATTGAGGAGATAGACATGACAGAGCGAAAAGTCCCAAGCAGACTGTTCAATGATTTGGTGAAACGCTATCCGGCAGTATTTGATATTCACGAGAAACTCGGCACTGAGATAAAAAACGCCGGTCCTCTGCAAGAAAAAACGCTCCAGCTCATTCAGCTCGGAGCTGCTGCTGCTGCTGGGTCGGAAGGGGCGGTGCACTCTCATACGAGAAGGGCCCTGGCAGCCGGCGCTTCGAAAGATGAAGTGTATCATGCTCTCCTCAGTCTGATGTCGACCATTGGTTTTCCAAACTGCATGGCGGCTATTTCGTGGAGCAGGGATATACTTGAGGACTAGTTTGTATAGTTTTCCAGCGGAGACTGCCGGAGAGGTTCTTCAAAAGAGAACAAAAGCAGTGATCACAGTAGCAGTTTTGCACCATGTGACAGGAGAAGTATCGCTCCGCTATACTATATGTGTGATTTTTTATTCCGTGGTGTCTACTTTTTGTATAGGGACCTCTTGGCTGGCGTTTTTGCGTACTGCTGCAAAAATGTAACACGATTATATCTAGTTAGGTGGGGGAGGGTAGCTGGCCGGGAGTGATATATTGCCGTCACAGTATACTCGGTTTCTGTAATAGTCGCAAAAAAAATAAATAGTTATGGAATTTTGATTCTGAAAAATGTTACACTTCATAATATGAATTAGACACAATTGTAAAAGTTGTCAGGCAAGTCCTCTTGGCAGAGGCTTTTTATATCAGCTATTTCCTTTCGGGATGCAACGTATATTGGAGGAGGTAAGAAAATGACCCCTTCTGCAGCACAATCGCCCAACGATGAAGACAAGGCGAGCCGTGTCAAAAGAATATTCAGCGAAATAGAGGCGGCGGCTAAAAGCAGAGATTTCCAGAGGGCGGATGCTTTGCGGGAACGTTTGCTGGAAACCGATGCGACTGCCTTGAGTGAGATTATTAAATCAGCAGAAATCATTGAAAAGGAAAAAGCCGCAGGCATCGACCCTGAGCATCTCGCTACCTGGGATAGCCTGTATTCCAAATTGTCTCAAGAAGAGAAAAACGGTCTATTTTACGCCATGAAAAGGGTGGTTGTTCCACCCAAAAAAATCATTCTCTCCCATGGTGCGTATAATGCACGATTGTTTTTTATTGATGAAGGCAAGGTGACGATTATTTTTCCCCGCAAGGGAAAAAATACTGTACTTGCCCAGATGGGAAAAGGAAATCTCTTAGGCGAGTACAGTTTCACCTCCATTTCTCTTTGTTCGGCGACGGCAGTCAGTCATACTGAAGTTGTTCTGTATTATCTGGACAATGCTGCTACGGACAACTGGCATGATGATTACCCCGGACTGTATCAGAAAATCATCGACTTCTGCATCAAACACGGCAGTCTAGAAGATATCTCCCGCTGGAAATCATTGGAAAAAAGGAATAAGCCCCGCCATCTTGTCACTGGACCGGTAAAAGGATATCTTCTTAACAAAGAGGGAAACAGGACAGACACCTATTTCCGTGGAACATTGAGCGACATCTCTCTTGAGGGTTGTGCCTTTGAGATAAAACTTTCCAAGAAGGCAACCGCTCGAGCTCTTCTCGCTCGACATCTTTTGCTCCATTTTGTTTTTGAAGGGGGAGAGGAGCCACTCGACTTTGAGATGACAGGAAAAATCGTCAAACTTTCCTTCTACATGCATAACGACTATTGTGTCCACATCAGTTTCACCAAGCCTCTCAGAAAGGCGGTATTAGATACAATAGTGTCGCTTTCCTGATTGCTGTTTCCAGAGTAGTGGTTTTGCAGAGGCTATGGTATTCTCTTCTGTGGTTATCAAGATTCCCGGTGCCTCTCTCCAGGTTTTGTTTTCCGTTGTTACCGGTATGAAATGAAGAATCTTGTACTTTTATATGTTCTCTTGTGGATAGTGCCTACCCTCATATTTGCCTGGCTTCCGATTCCAGAGAATGCCGGGTCAGTCCAGCGCAGTCTGATTTCCTTTTTTTTTATCGCTCTTTATATTCTGCTGGCAGCAAACTTAGCGTATAGAACCATAGTTGTAATCATCAATAGCGGTACAGGCATTCTTTATCACTGTGCTGCTGCTGTTGTAGTTATTTTTGGTGTTTTGTACGTTTTTTCAGGTATCTGGGGAAAATCTCAAATACTCAGTGCTTTTTTAACCGCTATTCTCCTTTTTGGCGCAGCAGCAGCAGGCGCCGTTCTCTCAACGGCGGTCAAAAGAATAGGTGAGCTGCTTCCTCTCTGTCTTACTGCCGCAACGGCGGATCTCATGAGTGTCCTGAGAGGGCCTACCAGAGTGATGGCCGATGACATTGTCGCGTATTATGAGGGCGGCATGGAGGGTACTCCGCCTTTTATCGATTATGTTATCATAAAAGCCGGTATCCCCGGGTTTTCTATCCCTGTTCCACTCTTCGGAGTTACGGACTGGATTTTAGTTGCTCTTCTCTCCGCTTCGCTGTTTCGCCTCAACACGTCGGAGAACATCTTTTCGGGGGGAGCTGCCATGGGCAAGCATGTTTTTTTACCAGTATCTGCATGCTCCCTGTATGCGGCTATAGTGATCGCGCAGATTACAGGAGTATTTATCCCGGCCATGTTGTTTATCTCTTTCTTTTTTCTTCTATTCTTGTTTAGTCATTTCAAACTGTATAGAGAGCTGCGGAAATCAGATCTCTTCTATAGTATAGTGTTTCCAGGATCAGTTGCATTGCTGGTTTTACTCTTTGCCGGCTGATAAACAGGACGGAAGCATAAAGGCTGAGTGAGAAACGCCTTTGATATTGAGTGTGGTTCATGGCGGCACATCTCATATTGTCGTCAAAAAAGGAATTGTTGGAAGGTTGTCATATTCTGCTACAACAATCATGGGAGGAAAGGTGGCTCCAAAACGAAAACAGGTGACGGTACTTGTTGTTGATGATGAACAGGTTCATCGCTACATGCTCTGTTCAATGTTTAAAGAGTGGGGCTGGAAATGTGTCGAGGCAGATGACGGCGTTACAGCAGTGAATGCCGTTGCCGAGAATGTCTATGATGCGGTGCTTATGGACGTTCGTATGGCAAAGATGGACGGCAGAGAGGCATTTACGCGTATTCATGCAATGCAGCCAGAGCTGCCGGTAATCATTATGACCGCGTACAGTTCAGTGAATGATGCTGTTGAGGCTATCCAGCATGGTGCACACGACTATCTCACCAAACCCCTCGATTTTGACAGGCTGCGTCTGGCTCTGGAAAGAGCCCTGGATCATAAGCAGGTAGAGATACAGAGACAGGATACATCGACCAGCAACGGACAGGTTCAAACTGATATTATCGGTTCTTCGCCGCCTATGCATGAGCTTCTCGAGATGATAGGGTATGTCGCACCTACAGAAGCAACTGTCCTGATAGCTGGGGAATCGGGAACCGGCAAGGAGTTGGTGGCAGAGTCGCTTCACAACAACAGTACCCGTGCCGGCAGGCCTTTTGTCAAAGTGAACTGCGCTGCATTGGCGGAGACGTTGCTGGAGTCTGAACTGTTTGGCCATGAACGCGGTGCCTTTACGGGTGCTGATAAGCGTAGAGAAGGCAAGTTTGTGCAGGCTGACGGCGGGACACTCTTTCTTGACGAGATAGGAGAAACCAGTCAGGCGATGCAGGTAAAACTTCTCCGAGTCCTTCAGGAACAGGAGCTTCAAAGGGTTGGTGGTGAAGAAACCCTTGCGGTTGATGTGAGAATCATTGCAGCGACCAACCGGAATCTCGAAGAAGAAGTCGCCGCCGGCAACTTTCGTGAAGATCTCTATTACCGGCTAAATGTGGTAATGCTGACTGTTCCGCCTCTGCGGGATCGGAAGGATGATATTCCGACACTTGTGCACCATTTTGTTGAGAAATTTTCCCGTAAAAACCGGCGAAATGTTGAGAGTATAACTCCAGATTGCATGAAACTGTTATGCTCGTACACTTGGCCAGGGAACGTGCGGGAGTTGGAGAACGCTATTGAGCGTGGAGTCATTTTGATGCGGGGCGAGCAGCTTACCGAAAAAAGTCTGCCGCTTTCCATACAGAAGTTTCAGAAAAACAATTGCAGTCCTGTTCTGGAGAGTGAATTGCCTGCAACACTCTATGAAGCGGAAAAAATGATTATCCTGCAGACTCTTGAGGAGACCGAAGGCAATAAAAGTGAAGCTGCCAGACGTCTCGGCATAACCCGCAAAACACTGCAGAATAAACTACAAAAATATGAGGAAGAATAACCGAATGATACTATGGCGACCCATCTAGATGATTACGTCGTCAACAATCTCCTCGGTTGTACTTCCTTCCGAAAAAAGGTTGTATTTGCAGTTAAATAAACTGTACAAATCGTGATCAGATCTGACATGTTGCTGACAGTAAGGTTCAATTTGGTCACGATATTTTTTGAAACATATCCCTTTTTCAAGAATTTGGAGTGCACATTGAGCTTACAGATTCTTTGAATGGTTACTATTGCCAAGACTCGTCTCTGCTAATTGTATGTCTTTTAAAAGCGATTTTCTGTCAGCTCCTTAGCACGGCGAGGGTTGAGGAAATGTGCTGTGTACAGCCAGGGGAATGAGCATCTTCACAACAGCGGTATAAGAAAATCAAGTAATGACGATATTTCTATCGGTTTTGCCAAAAATCCGTCCATGCCGGCTTCCAGACACATATGGCGAGGATCGGCCAGCACATTTCCTGACAACGCAAGTATCGGAACACGTGTACCATTTTTCTCTTTTTCCCGGCGGCGAATAGAGCGGGCAGCCTCGATCCCTCCCATAACAGGCATATCCAAATCCATCAAGATAGCACAGAATTCCTCCTGATTTGCAATGTCAATAGCTTCTCTGCCATTTACGGCACATACTGTGGGCAGTTCGTAATGGTTGCACAGATGTTGAAGAAAATCACGCACCACTGCATTGTCATCAACAATTAAGATCTTTTTAGCTGATTGGACCACTTGCGTCTCCTATTCGTGAAGTATGCAGAACCCGCTTATAGTTAAATTCTCAGCTCCTTCAACTACTGTTCTCCCTTGCTTCTCAGAAAGGAGAGCAGTATTTCTCTTACAATTAGGATCGTATTTCCTTCATTGTAGAACATTCCTGTTTTTTCCCTGTTATGTTATTACCAGGGCAGTAGTGTGTTATTGACAGATGCTGCCAGAAAGATATTACCATTACACTCCATGGTGTTCCGATTGTCAGCCGGTCTGTAACCACTAACAATTGATCGATATCACCTGACACTCAGAAGCGGAATGGGACATCTCCGGAAAATTTTTTCGGCGTTGGAGCCGAAAAGAACGTCAGTCAAGTCGTCTCGTCCCTTTTTTCCTATGATCATTAGATCTGCTTTTTCCTGAGCGATGGCCTCAATGAGTTCTAAAAAGGGCACTCCCACGCGAAATACGATTTTTGGAGATAATTGAGTACGTCCGATACTTTCCATCAGCTGTTCTATCTGGCGCGTGCGCCGGGATTTTTCCTCTTCAATGTAGGTCTCGGCGTTTTTTTGAACATACTGCTCAATGAGTCGATCAAACTGACCTTCAGCAACTTTGAGAATAGTATCTATATCCTTCTTGTTGATGACGTTCACCACCACCAGCTGTGCATCCAACCGTTCCGCCAAAAGGGTGGCGTAATCCAGAACACTTTTGGAATAGTGGGAACAGTCACAGCCAACCAGAATCGTGTCAATGTTATGCATACATTTTCCTCCATTGGTCTATTTTTTTTTGGTGGCCTCGGAATGATTTCGCTCTGCTGGGTCATGGGGCTACCTGAGCTTTTCGACATGTATCGTGTAGCGCGTCAAATCTCAGCAGGCCTCGCTCCATCTTGTAAATCGTTGTTTTCCGCGTTTTCACCTCATTATCAGGCTGTTTTCCCGATATTTTCAGTTCCTTGCTGGCAGGATAAAATTGCTTGAAGCCTTATCCGGTGGCCAGACGGTTTCATATTCACCATTGATTATTTGCAACACCAAGGTCTGGAGGCTGTTTTGCCGCTCAAAACCTTCATAGCTATAGAATTTAACTGGACCAAAAGGCGTCTTCATAGAGATGTTGTCCAAAGACTCTCTGATTTCCTGTGGGCGAAACATCTTCACCCGTTTTAATGCCTCGGCAGCTACCATCATGGCGGAATAGGCCTCGGCGCCATGGTAGTCTGGGGCATGCCCATATCGTTCTACATACCTCTTGAAGAACGTATCGTCTTGTAAGGACTCAACATGTTCCGACCATAGTGCCGCCGTTAGCAGCAAATCGGCATCATTACCTGCCTGCTGGGCAAATGTCTCTAAGGTGAATCCACCACCACCACCGCAGAGCATTGCATCGATGCCCAGTGCCCTTATGCCTTTGACCAGCATCAAGGCATCTTCTAAGTATGAGATCATGTAAATGACATCAGGGGGATTGTTGGTCAACGGTGCCAGCAGCGAGCGCAAAAGGGTTGGCGTCAGTTTCGTCCGGTCATAGCCCAGCTGGGTATGGACCTCAATGGCTTGTTCCCTGCAGAATTCAGCCATCTGCAAGGCGCCAGATGTGCCAAACATGCTGTCTTCATGCAAAATCGCCATGGACTCCGGCTTGAAATTCTTGACCCAGAAATCCTCAAGTCCTCTGGTATATTCACTGATGGGAGGGTTCAGACGATATATGTTTTTCCAACCCCTCCTTGTTATCTTGTCCGCCGATGCCGTGCAGATCAGAAAGGGAAGATCATCACTTTCAGCCAACCCGGCCATTTTGTAGGTGGCATCACTGGCATAACCGCCCACGAGCATTACTGCACCTTCCTCGACCATCTGTTTATAGGCGCTCACGACCTTATCGACATCACCCTGATCATCGGCAAACTTAAGCAGAAGCTGGCGTCCATGAATACCACCGTTGTCATTAATATGTTCCACCGCCATGCCAAAAGCGTTTTTCATGATCTCCCCAAAAGCGCTTAACTGGCCGGTCAATGGTAACGGCACCCCGATGACAATAGGCTGCGATGCCTGCAGGACTTTAGTTCCGGCGCCCACACAAAATACGACGAGAAGGCACGCACCAGCCCATTTCAAAAAAAATTTCCTCATCCCTGCCACCCCCTTTATTTATTTAAAGATTCTAAAACTACCGCCCATTCTGGCATAACATTCGGATTTATTGAAAAGACTGCTGTTCCAACAAAATAGAAAAATAGACTGATCACAATCACTCCAATGATATTGATAAAGAGACCAACCTTTGCCATTTCCGCAATCCGGATCCGACCACTGCCGAAAACAATGGCATTGGGTGGGGTGGCCACCGGCATCATGAACGCACAGGAAGCTGACATGGTTGCCGGGATCATCAGCAACAGCGGGTTGATCTGCATATCAATGGCCAGTGAGGCTAATATGGGCAAAATCATCTGGGTTGTCGCTGTGTTGGATGTCACCTCCGTCAGGAAGGTCAGGCCGAAACAGATAATTATGATCATCAACAGCGGGTGCATGCCGGCCAGACCTGAAAATTGTGCGCCAAGGAAAGCGGAAAGGCCGGTAACCTGAAAGCCTTTTGCCATGGCGAATCCACCGCCAAAAAGCAAGACGATGTTCCAGGGAATGTTCTTTACTACCTCCGCCCCCATGATTGTCGGGGAGTGTGCTTGCGAGTCCCGTGCCGGGATCAAAAACAACAGCATGGCCATGAACAAGGCGACGGTTCCGTCATCTATCAGATCGGGAAAGGGAATCAGCTGAGACCATCCCGGAATGATCACACTCCCCAACACCAGTTTTTTTCTGAATATCCACAATAGAGCGGTGCTCAAGAACACCAGCAGAACAATCGTCTCTTCATAGCTTATTTTGCCAAGATCCTTGTATTCTTTATTGACGATGGATTTATCGACCGTCACGTGCGGTGGAACGCGGAAAAAGATTTTGGTGAGAATAAACCATATGACAGTAAGCATGACCAGACTCAATGGAAGCGCCATAACGAACCACTTTCCAAAGGCGATGGCCGGGGCGTTTGGGAATGTTATCTCGAAAATCCTGGAAAACGAGAGGTTTGGAGGCGTACCCACAAGCGTAGCCATTCCCCCGACGGAGCATGAATAGGCGATGCCGAGCATCAGCCCCAGCGTAAACTTGTGGGTTTCAGTGGAATCAAACTTTGCCTCCATCTGGGAAACAATAGCCAAACCGATGGGAACCATCATAATGGCAGTGGCTGTATTGGATATCCACATCGACAGGAAAGCCGCAGCAATCATGAATCCCAGAATGATTCGGGAAGGTCCCCCGCCAATGAGACGAATAATAAAGAGCGCCATTCGTTTATGAAGATTCCACTTCTCCATGGTCAAGGCAATCAGGAAACCTCCAATGAAAAGAAATATTGTACTGTTCACATAGGTTGGCGCGATGGCACTGCCTTTCATGATGCCAAGCACTGGGTAGAGAATAATCGGCAGCATTGCGGTGGCGAAAAGAGGAATTGCATCGGTAATCCACCATACCGCCATAAGAAGAGCTACCGCTGCCATCCGTGTTACAATTGGCTTTCCCGGCTCCAAATCGACAAACACCAAAGTGATGAAAAAAAGTGCGAGCCCCAGGTACAAACCCGTTTTCTGTGACAGAGTTCTGGTTGATTTTATAGTATCATTTACCATACTTGAATCTCCTTAATTGCCTGTTTGACTGCAGGTAATGCACTGTGCGTGCGGCATATTTCCCCGGCCGATGTTCTTGTGATATCGACGGTAATACTGGGAAAAATGGAAAAAACTTCCCGAAAGAGCAAACAAACCCTCTTGAATAGTGCTGGAACTGTCTTGTGATAGCGACAGACCAAACAGCAACCAGATGCAAAATAGAGTTAGGGGTTGCGGAGGAATACCTGCTATCTCCTTCCACCTTACTATCGCATGATCGATGCCAGGCCTGAAACCATGTCAAGACACCACAATTGTCGAGTCTTGCGCTAAAATTTTTTTATGAACTCATCATGTTGAATCATCTTTGATGGCCGTTCAGCCTATTGGGGAAAACAGTTCATAAAAAGTCCGTTCTCCAATAAGGCTGTCAATTTGTCCCTGGATATCCCTTCTTTGCTTGCTGTGAAACCAGGCATGCCAGTCTGCCGCTGTCCGCCACTTGCTTATAACGATAAATTCTCCATTATTATCAATGTTTTGTAAGGTGTCGCTAGAGATGTAACCATCTTGCTGCCGGGCACGCTCATTAAGTTCCTTGAGCAGAGGAGCAAGCTTTTCCGGATCTTCCATTTTGATTTTCCGTTTGATGATCACATGAACTGTCATTTTTCTTCTCCCTTAAAAGTATCACGGCCTGGTTGGCCCATTATTTAACAATCATTTACCCACGAAGCATCTGCGGCTCCATCAAGTTGTCTTCCATATGCTTCAATTCATCAATACCGGAAATGACCCCCCCGGGATCGGGGAGCAGCTCTTCGGCAGGCAACTTGTTGTCGTAATGCATATTGCTGAGAATATATTTGATACAGTTGATCCTGGCTTTTTTCTTGTTATCGGAACGTATTATGGTCCAGGGTGAAATGGTTCTGTTTGTTTCTGAAAGCATTTGGAATTTTCGCACGGAGTATTGGTCCCAGTAGTTCTGGGCCAGATTATCGACAGGTGAAAGTTTGTACTGTTTGAGCGGATCTTCAGCTCGAGAATCAAAACGCTGTTTTTGAATTTCTTTTGAGACGGAAAAATAGAATTTGAACATCTTAATGCCGTCTTTCACCAGCATTTCTTCAAACGAAGGAACATCCTTAAGAAAACGTTTGTTCTGCTCATCCGTACAGAACCCCATGACCGGCTCAACCATAGCCCGGTTGTACCAACTGCGGTCGAAAATAACGAATTCACCAGCAGAAGGCAGATGGGTGACATACCGCTGAAAATACCATTGTGTCAGTTCCGTTTCATTGGGTTTGACCAGGGCGACGACGCGAGTGTTTCGCGGATTGAGATGGGCTGTGATTCGCTTGATGGTACCACCCTTGCCGGCAGCGTCCCGTCCCTCAAAGATGGCTAAAATCCGCTGTCCATTTGCTTTAATGGTCAATTGGAGTTTCATTAATTCTATCTGGAGTTTCTTTAGCTCCAGTTCATAGTCGAGGTGTTCCTTCTTTACATGAACCACCACTTTTTTTTGGCCCGGTTTTGCTTTCTTATTTTTTTCAGCCGTCCCCTCAAAAAGTTTGATCTTTAGCGGTTTTTCTGTCGTCGGAGTTTTCTTTTGAACAACAACTTTTTCTGTTTTCATGAGATGTCACTCCCTTTGTAATGTTTCGAAATACAGACAATAAAAAACAACATGTTGATGCTATGGCCGAATGGTCCGGCTTGGATTGGCAGTTCCCGGTCGGAACTGCTGGTCTTTTATGGGGATATTTCTTTCAATGGAGCGAGCCAGCGATGCTTCAGGCGAGAAACTTACCAAAGAGTTTTAGCTCTTTTTTCATGTTATGGAGTTCAACATCTCCTGGAATGATTATTTTTTTATCCGGTGTGAAATCGAGGGAACGACATCTGCCATGATATTTCACGGTATTAAGGATTAATTTTATGGTATTGAGCCTGGCTAACTGTTTGTTATCGGATTTGACGATATACCACTTCGAGTTTTCCGTATGGGTTTTCTCCAGGAGTTTAAATTTTGCTTGGGTAAATTCATCCCATAACGCCTGGGCCTGCAAATCAACCTCGCTGAGCTTCCATTGCCGTAATGGATCATTCTTCCGCTTTTCAAAACGGCGAGCCTGTTCCTCCTTGGATACGGAAAAATACAATTTCAGCAGAATGGTCTTTCCATCGTCGGTGAAATTTCGTTCGTAATTGACAACTTTATTCATGAATCTTTTGTACTGCCTGGCCGTACAGAATCCCATCACAGGTTCTACCATCGCCCTGTTGTACCAACTGCGGTCAAACAGGACCACTTCCCCAGTCCTCGGGAAATGCTCTATATATCTCTTCATATGCAATTCTGTTTGCTGCTGTTTGCTAGGTTTTCCAAGTGCAACAATACGATAATGTTTTTCATTCATATATCGGCACACCCTTCTGATAGTCCCTCCTTTTCCTGAAGCGTCCCGCCCATCGAAAAGGATGATCATCTTCTTTTCCGTTTTTTCCAGGTGCTGCTGCATTTTGATAAGCTCTGCCTGGTACGGCTGTAATTCACGCGTGTCGCAGTAACTGCGGAATGCATATTCGAGAATTTTCAATTTCTCATTTCTGGTTAGCTTTTTGCTTTTCCTCATCACCAGGCGGTTGAAATTCAACATGGGATATGCTGTCTCGATACTTTCGTAGCCACTTTTCTTCGGTGGTGTTTCACAGTGTGCCCCACTGAAGTGAAGAGGCTCCACCATAGACCGGGTTGAGTTCTCATCAAGATTTTCTTCAATGGTCTTGCTGGATATTGTTGTCTTCATGAATTTCCTCCTGCAGAAAATGTAGACTGTCGCGGCGCTGTAATATCAGACAATGTTGTTTTTTCGACATGTCAGAACATAGCTTGATAGCAATTGAGAATTCAATACAGAATAATTCGGTATTTATTTGCTCGACAATGTACCTAATCCTGATATTTCAAGGCTCTGTCGATTACCCGGTGAGGGTAATATGTATGATGTTGCCATGGGCAACCGTACGTAGGCAACACCAATGGATATTGTCTCAGGAACATGGTTCAGGGCAGGGTCTGAGTGGCAGGCTCAATGGTAGAACGCCGCCTGTTTGGAGACGATTTTTGCAGCGAGCGGGAAGGGACTTTTAAAGAGGATCAAGAGACAGAACTCTGGGCGTCCGGCTAGTGCCCGAGGTCACACGATCTCAATGCCCGGAAGTATATGACGCTGAGCAGGTGCAGGTGTGAAAGTTCTGAACTGGCAATCAGGGAGAGCCACTGCGGCGTGTCACTGCGGGGGCGATGCATGCTGTATCAGAATGGTTCGCAGATTGATTTTCTGATTTGCTATACCGCTTTTTCTGCGAATATTTCTCCTGTGGGTATAGACGGTCTTGTCGGAGAGGTTGAGAAGTGTTGCGATTTCCTTGCTCGAGTGACCGTTTTTAATAAGGTTTGCGACCTGAAGCTCTGCAGGAGTTAATTTTGAAAAAAATTTCGACATCTGGTGAGCAAAAGGTGAACTGATCTGACGGAGGTTATTCTCAATGGATTGAATGAGCATTGCCTGACTTGGGTTGGTGTTGCTTTTTTGCAATTTGCTGAAAAACGGCAGGACTAACTGATCAACGTTTTGCTGAAAGATTTGATGAATTTCTTCCTTGTCCAATTCTCTCTGCTTTAAAAGTACCCTGAGAGCGGCATTTGTTTCTTCAAGCTCTTCGCTACGTTTTTGCAGATGCCGCCTGGTTTCCACGCTTTCGGTAATATCTCGAACAATCAGAACATAGCCTTGGATACCGTCATCCAGGCTCTTTATGCCAAAAACATTTGATTCAATGTGGCGTGATTTGCTTCCCGCTTTCCTGACGCAAGTGTAGCTGAATGTTCCCTTGTTTTTTATATGAGCCGTTACTTCCCGGAGATGTTCAGCATCAACACCTTCTCGTTCAATTATATTCAAAACTCCCATGCTTTTTGCCACCGCAGAGCTATACCCCAAGAGCGTTTCTGCTGTTTTATTTGAATGGAGTATCTTGTAGTTCAAGTCAGTTATGACAAACCCTATATCCGTGGCTGAATGCAACATTGACTCAAGTATCATCTTGTCGTCGAGCTGCTTACGCACCTGCTGTAGCTGAAAAACCTGAGTTTCAATAACCTCTTTGAGCAGATTGATGTATTCGGACTGAAGTCCTCTTATAATATCGGTCTCGGTGACAATCCCGGCAATATGGTTATTCTCATCGGTGATTACAAGACGCCTGATGCCAAGCTGCTTGATGAGTGTTGCGGCATTGTGAACGGAAGTATTGTGCGATGCTGTCCTGACCGGGCGAGTCATCGTTTCTTCAAGCGTTGTTGAAAAGAGATCAACTTCGCCATCAATGAAGGATACGATATCGCGTTCGGTTATTATGCCGACAGGTAATGAATGTTCTGCAATAACAATGGAACTTATATTCTTGCTGTTCATCAGTTTCATTGCATCATACAGGCTATTCTGTTTTCCAAGAGTCACGACGTTCGGCGTTATTACGTCTCGAATGTTATCGAATGATACAAAATACTCAAGACCAAGGTTGTGGGCCAGATCCGTCTGTGTGACAATACCGATCAACTCACCGTCCCTGCCGACCACGATTAAATGCCTGATATTATGCTTTAGAAAAAGAAGATACGCCTCACTGATACTTGTTTCAGATTGAGATGTGACCAGTTTTTTAGAGGGGATCTCGCCTATGGTCTGGTCAAGATTGCAGGAACCAGCTATGATTAAACGCAGCAGCGACCTCTCCGTGAAAATGCCACATGGAAATTTCCCTTCCACAACAACAATGGCGCTGATTTTATGACGCTTCAACAAAGCGATAGCCTGAGAAATTTTTGCTTCCGGATTGACCGTGATAACGGGACTACTCATTACGGACTGAAGATTCATCATCGCAAGTACCCTGTGCTAGAAAATGACACTGCCAACGGAAAAAACTGATACCCGGCAACCAAGAAAACCGACAAACTACTGCAATACTGCTTGAAGTTCTGCAAGGGCCATGGCAACAACTTGATAGAAAATGCCGGTAAAGGCAACACTTAACTAACAAGTACATATTGGGTACTTATAATACCTAAGCGGAGGGTAAATTTTTTTGTGTGCAATTATCCCACGCCTGCTTCTTCAAGAAAGGTACTTTCTTTCGCACTTTTCCAATAGGATTTGATCTCCGCTGCAATTCGATTCCTTGAATGGTTACTAGTGCCAAGACTCGTCTCTGCTAAGATGATATTGTTATTTTTTACAAGCTCTTATAGAATGCTTTTCATATGGATTTATCCTATTTCCCTTGAAGATCGGTAAGCTTTTTCCTCTAGTGAAGGAAGGGCTCATGGGAATATTTTACCAAAATAGTATAGGCTATTGGCAAGGCAAAGCATCTCATAAATCCTGTAACTTAAGATTTTTCCTGCCTCAATTCAGTCACGGAATTTTCTAAAATCACATCAAACTCTAAGAGGCAATACGTTGGATCGAAACGCTTTATGGCTGAACCTAATCGAATGGGTGAGGACATATCCTCACCCGCTTGGAACAACAAAGTGATTAAATCTACAGAATCACAAAAATTTAATGATTAACATTGCCAAAACGAGGCTCTTTCGTTGTGATACATGTGCCCCTGCAACCTCCTCATGGAGAAGCTATAATTTGGAATTGCTTTTTTATTGTTAGGTTCTAGGGACTGCTTAATTTCCTTGATACAGTCGTTATGGTGCTTTTCGAATTAATATGATAATCAGAGATTCAATATGGCAAT
>JAZBNU010000305.1:0-5043 GCA_036350815.1 Desulfopila sp. | reverse complement strand
TTTGCATACTGATAGCCTATTCTTCCGGCACGTCTGATGCCGGCCGTCATCTTCAGGCAATTTACATGAGGTTCATTTCCCAGGAGTGTAAATACCGCCTGAATGACATCGGCAGGACATGCTTCAATTCCAGCGAAATATCGCCTGAAAATTACTGCATGCCCGATTGTATAGCTTCAGTAACACTGTTAATCATTGAAGGGTGATGTGTCGAGTTTGTCAGGTATGATGGTCTCGGATATGACCAAATGGGTATTATGAAACAATCACATGGCCTTCCCCCGGCCCTGCTGCTCGTACCAGGACTGCCCTCTCCTGTCACGAACAATTGCTGATCCCGGGATATCCTTGGCCCGTTTTTTTAACTCTCCGGCAATTGAGGAAACTTCGGCGGCTGAGGTAATATGATGAACCTCGGTACTGACAATACCTATGGAGACGGAAAGCAGAGGAAATTCCTGGGTGTTTCCCTGGCGGTCGCGGCTGGTGTAGCAACCGGTCTCCACCGACTCCTGGGTATGAAATCGAGGCAGAAAGCTGCTGAATCTATCAATGATATACTCACAGGCTGCGATAGACTGTTTGGGCCGAGTTATCAGAATAAAATCATCCCCGCCGATATGACCGGCAAAACCAATACCATTGACCCGGAATTTTTTCGCCGATTTTACCGCGATCAAGCCAACAGCTTTTATAACTTCATCCCCCATGGCATAGCCGTGTTTGTCATTGTAAGGTTTGAAATAGTCGATATCAATATAACAGATATCGAAATGTACGGACTGGGACAACATTTTCATAATTTCCCGCTGGATGAATTCATTGCCGGGTAAGCCCGTCAATGGATTCGCCCCTTTTGCATAAAGTATGCTTTTATCCGTCACGGCATTCAGAATAGCACCCACAGCCACCGTTCCGATGTATTTGCCGCTCCGGGTTACACAGATATCATCATACATGGAGAAGTTTTTACGCAGATTGATCTTTTTGGCCACTTCTTCAATCGGCATATAATTGGGGACCTGGAGAAACTCATCATCAAGAATATCTGTTACTTTTTTATAGTAGTTCAGGTTCATGCCATGACCATGACGCCCCACCATATGCCGCTCCATGAACCTGTGCCTGTTGATCATACCGCACACCTTGTCGCCTGACAGTACCGGCAGACAGTTAACTTCCGGATTTTCACCAAAAATATCGAGAATTTTCAGAACCCGTTCACTGATATGAACGGTCTGCACCAATGAAACAATTTCTTCAATACAGATAGCCTCATCATAGGTGCCCCGGATCGTCTTCTGTTGAACATTTTCTTCTGGAGATACAAGCAGTTCTGTTTTCTTCAAAAGTCCTGGAGCTGGTCTGGCGAAATAGTACCCCTGCAGCAGCTGAATATCGAAATCCTGGCATACTTTAACATCATTTTCCGTTTCTATCCCTTCCGCAATGACATCGATACCGATACGGTGACAGATAGTTGCAATAGCATCTATAAGACTGTAATTAATATGGGCACTGTCAATATCGCGAAAAAAATGGCTGTCGATCTTGACAAAATCCGGAGCCACAAGGGAAAGCATTTTCATACCACCATATCCCGCGCCAAAATCATCAATGGCAATCCTGAAGCCGCGGCTGCGGTAATGCTCTATGGCTTTAAGGAAAAAGGGATAGTCCGACACCGCTTCCTGCTCGGTTATTTCAAGAACGACATCCTCCTTTTTCAAGCCCCAGGCCTGTACCATTCTCTCTGTCTCGCCAATATTATGTTCCCGCTGCTGCAGGCTGGTGGGGCAGACATTTATAAAGAGCTGTGCCCCGCTCCCGTTAAGGTCATGCTGAGCGGCCAACCGGAGCACATTGTCTCTGCAAAGCATATCCAGCGAGCATATCTCACCATGTCTTCTTGCCTGTTCAAAGAGTTGATCAATGGTCCCGAAAGGATTGACACCAATCACCCGGCAAAGACCCTCATAAGCGAAAATATCTTCCGCCGATGTAGAAATAATCGGCTGAAAATGCGCATCAAAGCTGTTCTTGCGAATGAGGCTCTGCAGTGCATTTTTATTTTCAACCGTGCAGGAAGGCGGAACACTCTCTTTTCCCGGGAGAATATCTTGACCATGTAGTGGGACTATTTTCATTTCCATCATGTCAGGCTTTAATACTATTTTTCCCAAAATGTACAATTCAGGATTTTAGCAGTCCACTATCAATCGAAGCGTTCGATACGTTTTGATGCAATCCAGTGGAAGCAAATATCCGTAGTACGTTTATACTCCTCCGTTATAGCTTCGCTGACTTTGGGCACGAGAGGATAAGTGTAGGCTGCTTTCATTTGGACAATATGATTTTTCCGTTATGATTTCGTTCAAACCCATTGCTTTCTGACAAAACTGGGCGGCGAAAGAAAATGAAATACAAATCTAACGGCAGGCTAATAAGTATCTGTTTTATTCTCCCACCATGTAGGAGAATACGCTGCGGCCCTTTAAAACTACTCCTGATTTCATCCGAAAATCAGCCGGATCACACGTTCCTGGTGGCTCGGCAGCCAGGGGAGTGACTGCATCTTTCTTCTGAATACGTAAGACAAATGTCTTTTACTAAAATTTCAATAGGTGGGTGAGATGAAAATCTGGAGGCGGGTCGGAAACATCCGGCTGATAACCGTGGGGACCAAAGTACTTTTCGGTGTTGCCCTGGCAACCAATACTCTTATCGGTGTGCTCCTGTATGTCAATCTCCATTCAGCGGGAAAAATAGAGAACACTGTAAATGATGTTCTGGAAATTCGCGAGAAGCTCAGCACCAATCTGCGCGATACTGTTGTAGCACTGCAGAACGACTTTCTCGCACTGTGATCTTTTTTTAAAAGCAATCCGCAAATGATTCGTATCGAGCGCCTGCAGGAGCGGTATCCCGCAATGGAGAAACAGGTTCACGAAGGCAGAACTTCCTATCAATCATTTTTCGATCGACGCGAAAGGCGAGATCTTGGTAAAGGAGAGACCATCCTGCACCATGCTTAAATTGCGACGTATCGAAAAAGATGAAACTGCAGGAGATGGCGAAAGGTGCAGCAGCTCTTCAGCGGGTTTTGCTCAGGATTTCTCCCGACGAAACTGACATTAGAGGCGCCAGCCCCAGTAGCGAAGAAACCCTGGAAAATCCCGCAGGTCAGAAGCCTCTCTGGCCCATGGTTTTAAACTCGTATAGAACACTATGCCGTCATCACTATTGAGGCCGAGCTTTTTATCTTCACCGACACGCCAGTCAAGCGCCCACCAGCTGATCAGCAGCCTTTCCCATATCTTATGGCTCCCTTTAACATACCCTTGTCGTGGTCCGCTCACCTCATAAAAAGAAGTTGTGGCGCCATCACCCAAATCCAGATTCTCCAGTGACTGAAAAGGCAGAAGTTCTGCTTCAACAGCCACATACCCTTCAAGCTCGACATCGGTGGCCAGGCGGATATTCTGTACTCGATGCGTTGCCGGGCGAATATGTATTGCAAGTTTCTCATCAACCTGTTGCGAATAGTCGAGAAAACCTGGGAGATTTTCGCCGTAAACTCTTTGCCTGTCTTTATGCAGCCCTTCTTTCCATTGACCTTGAGGCAAGTGCGATGTTGGAATGAAGGCAAGATAACACCCACAGGTCTGTACCAGGGTATATAGCAGAGGCCGCTCCTCCCTGTCCAGCGTCACCACTACAATCAGCCCGACATTATCGCCTGCGCCGAGATAAAACGGCATAAGACTGAAAGGAACATATGGAAAATGAACACGGTACAAAAGATTGATATACGATCCGTTCTCAGTGGTAAATTGCTGCTCAGCGGTGTAGATGGTCGCCTTTTCCGGAGCAACTTCGATAATCTCCTCATCACCATCCATCCGCGCCACTGGAGTTCCTATTCTATTATATGCCTTGTCGGGTTCCTCCACCACAAAAACAGGTGCGTATCTATTGAGAAGGGCTTCCTTCTCCGGTGCTTTATAAGCATAGGCATCCTCCTCCAGGGGAAAATCCGTCTGCCTGTACGAAGCGCAGGACGACATCATAACAGCAAACAGCAAGAGAATTGCTGTGCCGACATGTCTCCATGCAGTCTGGTCAATTATCATATCTCTTTGCCTCACTCTGACTTCTGGGTTGAATACACTCCACATTCAGCCGAAACAAGCTGTTCTTTTTACCTTCCTCCTTCAGAATAAGCATTTTCAAGAAACAGAGGAGAGCAAGGCATCATTTTTCACCAAAATTTTCTTCTGCAGCATAGGACTCTTCCACAAAGGGAGGCGTACAGACAGCGAAAAATATCAAGTCATCTTTTCCGGTGTTGCTAATTCTCTGACGGGTACCTGCTGGAATCCTGACAACATCACCGGCAGCGACCTCCCCCCTGAATTCTTCACCCAGTTCCACCACACCGCAACCGGAAATAATCAAGTAGCGTTCTTCTCTACCGTCAAGACGGTGCCAGGCAGTGGTCACTCCAGACTCAACTCTCGCCCTGGCGACGGAAAGAGTTGTATCACCGCCGTCATTTGCCGTCTCAATGATATGACATCCCTCCCGAAACCAGTATTCAGGCTGAGCCGCCTGCCTTTTTATTTCCATTTTCATCAGTCCTCTCCTTTGTTCTCTCCGATCATTTTGCTAGCAACAGCCTCAACTGGGCAGAATTACTCTTTTTGATAGATGGTGCCATTTATGGAAAGCACTAGATAGCGTATACGTTAGCACTGTGAAAACTCCGACCGGCCAAAAACAGGAAGACCACAACGAATGGAACAAACACTTACGGGAAAGAAGTGGTACAGAACCGGAAAGAGAACAACGAGGCTATCCCGAATTTCTCACCAGCCGAGGTTGCCGTGGATGCGAGGCGCGAAGCAAGGCGCTATAGTTGTCTAGGCACCTTGCTTCGGCAACGCTGCAGGTAAGCGAACGAAGTGAGACTCCGGGCACGGTAAGATCGGCTGGCCTTCGGTGAACATTGTGTATGGTTTTCTTATGAAAGTATCCTGCTTG
>JAZBNU010000304.1:0-2018 GCA_036350815.1 Desulfopila sp. | reverse complement strand
TTCCCACGGCCGAACTTGAAAGCAAATTCATTAATGAGGCAGCAGAAGTCGGCTTGAATGGGTTGAAGGGACATCGCTCTGTCGGAGGTTGTCGGGCTTCAATTTATAACGCTTTCCAGCACCAGGGTGTTGAGCAGCTCGTAGAATTCATGCGGTCATTTGAAAAAAAGAATCCAGCTTAAGGCGGTATGATTCCGACTAATTGAAATTTTATATCTATTTTCAATTCCGGGGCGATGAATCCTCATTATCGCCCCGCTGCCTTATCGAAATTTCCCCGGGTCCAGAGAGCATTATACATGAAAATAGCTAAAACCGATCTGAAAAATTTCGACCAAAATGGTTTGATAAACTATGTCGAAAGCCTGAAACAGCCCGCCTTCAGAGGGCGCCAGCTTATGGCCTGGCTTTATAAGCCAGGTATACATGACTTTTCTCAAATGACTGATCTTGCCAAGAAATTTAGAGAAATCCTTGATGCCGACGCCTATATCTCGTCCTTCGCAGCACCAATCATTGAACGGTCATCTGATGGCTGCATAAAATTCGGCTTTCATCTTGCAGATGGACATGTCATAGAGGCGGTACTAATACCTGAAGAAGATCGAAATACTCTCTGTGTATCATCGCAGGTTGGATGTGCCATGCAGTGTTCGTTTTGTCTGACGGGGACAATGGGGTTCAGGCGAAACCTCAGTCCTGCTGAAATAGTTAATCAGGTATGCGCTGTCCGCGACTTTCTCCATATTGAAAATGCTGGGCAAGAAACTGTTCCGCTTGAGATCACCAATATTGTTTTTATGGGAATGGGAGAACCGCTTAACAACCTCGATAATCTTTTGACTTCACTTTCTATTCTAACAGAGCAAAAAGGACTCGATTTTACCGGCAGGAGAATTACGGTCTCAACGTGCGGAATTGTGCCGAAAATGCGACCTCTTGGGGAAAATTCTGCTGTAAATCTGGCTGTATCTCTGCACGCTATCAATGATGCGACCAGAGACACACTGATGCCTATAAATAAGAAGTATCCACTAAAAGAACTGTTGGAGGCATGCCGAACTTACCCCATGCCGAAACGAAGAAGAATAATGTTTGAATACACGCTGCTGCAAGGAATCAACGACAGTGACAGTGACGCTCGTGAACTTGCACGGCGACTCAGACCAATACCCTGTAAAATAAATCTGCTCGCCTATAATGAATCCCCCGCCCTGCCTTACAGAAGTCCATCACGGCAAAGATTGCTTGCCTTTCAGGAAATCCTGCGCCAAAGCCATTATTCCGTTTTTATCCGCAGCAGTCGAGGAGCTGATATAGCGGCCGCTTGCGGCCAGCTAGCCGGAAAACACAATTAACAACCTCTCCCCTCTTCTCAACTCAAATTGCTGACGGTATGCATGAAGCATGTATCCTCAGGACACATGCAGGCCACCTCTGAATAATACAGCAATTCTCTAGAATCATAAAAAGTATATCAAAACGACATTAAGGGTGCCGATCAGGAAACCAAGCAGTGCTCCAAAAAGATTAATGTATTTAAACTGTTCTTCCATAATGGAGAGTAAAAGTTCTTCAAGGCGAAGCAAGTCAAGAGAATCTACTTTTTCAGCCACAATAGACTCAATATTCAATGAGGAAACCAGACCGGGAACCTCCGTGGCAAGCATTGCCGAAGCCATTTTTCTCATAGAGCCATACATCCCTTCCCTGACCCCACTCGGGAGCAGATTGACCAGTTTCCCTATTGGTCTCTGCAAAACTGAAAGGACAATCCTGTCAACAATGGCCTCAATTATTTTCTTTGCGGTGGAAGAACGTAAGGCAACAACTGCCGCAGATGCAATCTTGCCTTTGCCTGCTTCTAACCCTTTTTCGCCTATGGAATCCTTGAGGACTTTTTCAATTTCTATGCCTCCACCCTGAAGATAAACCTCAATATTCTCTCGCAGCATCGCCATCAATGCCTCAATAACCCCCTTCTCCTGCAATACTGCAGCCAGCTGTTCAGCTGTTTT
>JAZBNU010000303.1:0-5807 GCA_036350815.1 Desulfopila sp. | reverse complement strand
ATGTCGAGGGCCGCGATCCTGAATCGGGCTTCCGGGTCGCCCACGGTATATGGCTCCCTGGTCGACACCTTGGAGGCCAGCTCCAATCCCTCCATCGATGGGATTTCATCCAATTTTTTCCTCAGCGCCTCGATGTCATCGGTTTCGGTCGAAATGATCGCATTCATCGCTCCCTTGTCGCGGATGTAGCGCACCAGGGCCCGCGTGTCTACGTCTGAGATTGCCACGAAATTCTGTTTCTTGAAATACTCTAGCAGAGACTCCTCCGCTTTTGGGCGGGAATAGTCAAAGTTGAAGTTTCGGCAGACGAGTCCGGATATCTTTATTCCTTCAGATTCCTGCTCATCCGGGGTGGTGCCGTAATTCCCAATGTGCGCATTGGTAGTCACCATCAGCTGTCCGAAATAAGACGGGTCGGTAAAAATCTCCTGGTATCCAGTCATACCGGTATTAAAACAAATCTCTCCTACGGCAGTACCATCAATACCAACCGATTTACCTTCAAACTTAGTTCCATCCTTGAGCAAAAGAATGGCCTTTTTTCTGCTTTTGTATTTCATGTGTAGTATTTATTTTTCTAAAGCTTGTTGTAAAAATCGAATAAACGTATCAGATCTTCTTCATTCTTATAGGACAATTTCTCATCCTTGATGAATTTTTTAACCTCACTTTCCTTGTCAGCGCAAAGGTCCATGACACTCCCTTTCGAGGGCTTGAACTTGTTCACCTTTCCTGACTTGCTCGTAAAATAGTCATCCATGCGGACCAAACGGCTTGGGGTGGTGCTTCCGTCCGTTGGGTTGAATTGCCCTTTCTGCACCCGGGTCGAATGTTGCTTGAGCAAACTTAGTTTGTCTCCTTTTGAGATCACCTCGTAAAAAGAGCCATTCAGTTTTTTGAAATGCCTCCCTGAGATCTCCAGTGAGTCTATGGCTGCCTTGTCAAAAACAAACACTTCGTTCTTGCTCTTTAACTCCGCAACTTCATCCGAATACATATTGTAGTTCAATTTTGCAATCGAATGGGCGACCCCGTCGGAATAAACCACGCCCTCATTGTTCCAGTCCTCGTAGAGAAAAGGATTGCCGGTGATCTCTTCGTTGCCGCTTCTTACCGTATTGTAGAGCCAGAGGTCGTTGATGCCTCCCACAAGCCCCCTGTCAGATTCCTCATTCAACAATTCCTCAGTCCCCTGGGAAAAACCCAGTCCTGCAGAAAATATCGCGAACATCATTAAAACTAATCTCATAATTTCCATCATTTAAAAAAAAAAGGATAAGCTAATGAATAGCCTATCCTTTTTTTAGGGTTATACATTACAAACTGTATTATGCGCCATCTTTGTCTTCAGTGTCTTTGGCTTTAGGTTCTTCTGCCTTCTTTTCCTCTGCCGCCTTTTTATCAGCCGGAGCTTCAGTAGCCGCAGCTTCAGTAGCTTCCGGTGACTCTTTGGCAGGGGCCTCAGCGGCCGGAGCTTCAGTAGCCGTAGCTTCTGCAGCAGGTGCAGCATCCTTAGATCCTGATTTCTTGCCTCGTCTTCGGGTAGCTTTCTTCTTCTTGGCTTTCGGCGTGTAGGTCTCGTTGTAATCCACCAGCTCGACCATGGCCATAGCGGCGTTGTCACCCTGACGGTTTCCTAACTTGATGATCCTGACGTAACCGCCGGGTCTGTCTCCTACTTTCACCGCCACTTCCCTGAACAATTCAGAAACGGCATACTTATCTCTCAAATTCCTGAACACGATCCTTCTGTTATGAGTCGTATCGTTCTTAGATTTGGTGATAAGCGGCTCAACATATTGTCTCAACGCTTTGGCCTTGGCCTCAGTCGTGTTGATACGCTTGTGTTCTATCAAAGAGCACGCCATATTTGCCAACATTGACTTTCTGTGCGCTGTTTTTCTGCTTAAATGATTAAATTTCTTCCCGTGTCTCATCTTTCAAATGACTATTAATTCTTTACTTCAGAGTACAAATTAATTACTCCTTATCCAATTTGTACTTCGCTAAATCCATTCCAAAGGTCAGCCCTTTGTTGTTCACGAGCTCATCGAGCTCTGTCAGCGATTTTTTACCGAAATTCCTGAACTTCATCAGATCGCTCTTGTTGAAAGACACCAGGTCTCCCAATGTGTCGACCTCGGCTGCCTTCAGACAGTTCAACGCACGAACAGAAAGGTCCATGTCGATCAAACGCGTCTTCAGGAGCTGTCTCATGTGAAGCGATTCTTCATCATAAGTCTCAGTCTGAGCGATCTCATCCGCCTCAAGCGTGATTCTCTCATCAGAGAACAGCATGAAGTGGTGGATCAGTATCTTGGCCGCCTCTGTCAACGCATCCTTGGGTGCGATTGAACCGTCGGTCACGATATCGAAAACAAGCTTCTCGTAGTCTGTCTTTTGCTCGACACGGAAGTTCTCAACCGCGTACTTGACGTTCTTGATCGGCGTGTAAATCGAATCGATGAAGATCGTGCCGAGTGGGGCTGAAACTTTCTTGTTGTCTTCTGCGAGAACAAACCCTCTTCCCTTCTCGATCGTGATTTCCATGTCCAGCTTCACAGAAGGCTCCATGTTGCAGATGACAAGATCGGGGTTCAGGATCTGAAATCCTGAAATGAAATTTTGAAAATCGCCGGCAACGAGTTGTTCCTTGCCGGTAATTGACAAGACAACCGTTTCGTTGTCAGTTTCCTCTATCTGTTGCTTGAATCTGATCTGCTTCAGGTTCAAAACGATCTCCGTGACATCTTCAACCACTCCTTTGATTGTAGAGAACTCGTGTTCGACGCCTTCAATTCTCAACGAAGTGATAGCGTATCCGTCTAAAGACGATAACAAAACTCTTCTGAGGGCGTTACCGACCGTAAGACCGTATCCCGGCTCCAGCGGTTTAAACTCAAACCTGCCACTGAAATCCGTGGATTCGATCATTAAAACTTTATCCGGTTTCTGAAAATTTAATATTGCCATAGGTTGCGTCTGTCTTTAAGATTATTTAGAGTACAATTCGACGATGAATTGCTCGTTGATGTTTTCTGGTATCTGAACTCTTTCCGGAACGGTAACGAATCTTCCTTCCATCGTCTCCTGGTTCCAGGCCAGCCACTCATAAACATTCGATTTCGCTGCCAAAGATCTTTGGATGGCCTCCAGAGACTTTGATTTCTCCCTAACTCCGACTACGTCTCCCGGCTTGAGAGAATAAGAAGGAATGTTAACAATACCACCGTTTACGGTTATATGCCTGTGAGAAACAAGCTGACGGGCTCCTCTTCTTGAAGGAGCGATTCCCAATCTGAAAACCACGTTGTCGAGCCTTGACTCACACAATTGCAACAGGATCTCACCGGTAATTCCCTTGCTGCGCTGAGATCTTTCAAACAAGTTGTGGAACTGGCGCTCCAGAATACCGTAAGTATACTTTGCTTTTTGCTTTTCTTTCAGCTGAATAGCGTATTCAGACTGCTTCCCCCTGCGTTTGTTGGGTCCGTGATGGCCCGGAGGGTAATTTCTTTTTTCTAACGCTTTGTCTTCGCCAAAGATCGGTTCACCGAACTTTCTGGCTATTTTGGATGTTGGTCCTGTGTATCTTGCCATTTTTTTGTTTTTAAGGGATTATGAATTAAGGCAATCCTTCGATAATCTGAATCCTTATGATTAAAAAATATTAAACTCGTAATTGATGTATTAAACTCTTCTTCGCTTTGGAGGCCTGCACCCGTTGTGAGCGATCGGGGTAACGTCGATGATCTCTGTTACTTCGATTCCGTTGTTGTGCAAGGTTCTGATCGCAGATTCCCTTCCGTTGCCGGGTCCTTTGACGTAAACCTTAACCTTTCTGAGGCCCGCTTCATGGGCTACCCTGCCGCAATCTTCAGCAGCGGTCTGGGCAGCATAGGGGGTGTTCTTCTTGGAACCCCTGAAACCCTGCTTCCCGGCGCTTGACCAGGAGATCACGTCTCCTTTTTTGTTTGTCAGGGAGATGATGATGTTATTGAAGGAGGCCGTGATGTGCGCTTCTCCAACCGCATCGACAATCACCTTGCGCTTCTTTGTGCTTTTTGAACTTGACTTTGCCATTTGTCCGCTAATTATTTAGTTGCTTTCTTTTTACCTGCCACGGTCTTTCTCTTACCTTTTCGGGTACGAGAGTTATTCTTGGTCCTCTGGCCTCTGAGAGGCAATCCGGATCTGTGCCTGATACCTCTGTAGCATCCGATGTCCATCAACCGCTTGATGTTGATCTGTACCTCAGAACGCAGCTCACCCTCGATGGTCAGTTTCCCAACCTCTTCCCGGATTTTTGAGATCTGCTCATCCGACCAGTCCTGCACCTTGATGCTTTCATCTACTTTAGCGTCCGCAAGGATCGTTTTCGCCCTGCTTCTTCCGATTCCAAAGATGTAAGTCAATGCAACGACTCCTCTTTTGTTCTTTGGGATATCAATACCTGCTATTCTTGCCATAATTATCCTTGTCTTTGTTTAAATCTAGGATTCTTTTTGTTGATTACATATAATCTGCCTTTTCTACGCACAATTTTGCACTCGGCACTTCTCTTTTTTACTGAAGCTCTAACTTTCATCCGTTTATACTTTAATATCTGTAAGTAATTCTTGCTTTTGTTAAATCATATGGACTCATTTCTAACTTCACTTTATCACCAGGTAGTAATTTAATATAATGCATACGCATTTTACCTGAAATATGGGCTGTTACTATGTGTCCATTTTCCAACTCTACACGAAACATTGCATTAGACAATGCTTCTGTAATTGTTCCGTCTTGTTGTATTGCTGGTTGTTTTGCCATTATGTTACTGATTTTCTTTTAGTTCCTTTTTTCATTAAACCATCGTAATGACGATTTAATAAATGAGAATTTATTTGTTGAATGGTATCAATTGCAACCCCTACCATAATTAGCAGAGAAGTACCACCATAAAATAATGCCCAAGATTGAGTTAAACCAAACTTAACAACAATTGCAGGTAAAATAGCTACTATAGCTAAAAATAATGAACCTGGGAATGTTATTAACGATAAAACTCTATCTAACATTTCAGCAGTGTCTTTACCTGGTCTAATTCCTGGTATAAAACCTCCGCTTCTTTTCAAATCATCGGCCATTTTGTTTGTAGGTATTGTAATTGCAGTGTAAAAATAACTAAAAATTATAATTAACGTTGCAAATAATACATTATACCATAAACCAAACATATTTGAAAATTCAATACCTATTGCTTTTATAGTATCATTATTAGATCGCTCTAATAACGCAGGTGCAAACATAATTGCTTGTGCAAATATAATTGGCATTACACCTGAAGAATTTAATTTTAATGGAAGGTAATCTCTTGCTCCAGTAACATTTTTAATATTACCAGCTACGGTTTTTCTAGCATATTGAACAGAAATTCTACGAACAGCTGTAACCAAATAAACACAAACCATAATTACCAAGAACCATATTATTAATTCTAGTAAAATCATAATTGCACCACCATTAGAAGCTGTAAGTTTAGATACGGCTTCTTGAATAAAAGATGCAGGGAAACGAGCAATAATACCAATCATAATTAATAATGAAATACCATTACCAATTCCTTTATCAGTAATTTTTTCACCTAACCACATTGCAAAAACAGTACCTGAAGTTAAAATTACCATAGATGTTAACCAAAACATACTTCCACTTATATAAAAAGCTGAAGAAGGTATTAATTGATAGATATTAGTAATATATGCAGGTCCTTGAACCATTGTAATAGCAATAGTTAACCAACGTGTAATTTGATTGATTTT
>JAZBNU010000302.1:0-5853 GCA_036350815.1 Desulfopila sp. | reverse complement strand
GTTACCTTGGCTTCCCATTCCTGAGGAACGGAAATTTTCACCCCGTTCCAGCTGACATCGCGTTGCAGGGTTTCGGATGTTTTCATGTCCTGCACGGCTACGTTATTTGCATGGGAGTTTCTCTGCTTCTGGGAAGTAGATGTCACTATTTAGGTATGAGGTGATCCCAACTGCTTTTTTTGAGCTCTTCTTTACGGGCTTTTTTCTCAGGGCTGCCCGCTTCTTCGCAGAGTTCAAGAAAACAGAGCCTTTCGTTTTCAAGCATTTCCGGGTAATAAAGTTTGACCTGATTGCCAATATTAGCGTTGATATCCTGCAGATTATGTTCCAGAATCATATTGACGGATCTGCCATTCTCGTCTTTAAAGCGCCATTTCCAGATATGTTTAATGCCAAAGGAATCACCTTTCCATTCAGCTGGTGCACCAAACTTTTCTTTATAGCGTCGCATCAGGACATCAAAAAACTGCTTACTGGAATCTTCATACTTCATCTGAAGTTTGACGATAGTATCAGGTGCATAACAGATGCCATAGGAAATAATACCTTTGCGAAAGCCATGCCAGTCTACCACCACCATCTCTTTAAGGTAGTTGGATAACTCAAAATCGGGATACTCTTCTATCTTGGTGCCGAGCTTGATGCCGGCAATTTCATGAGGTATGACGTAAGCCGAGGTTTGCAGTGGAACCAGCAAAAGAGAAAAAATACAAAAAGCTCTGAGAAGAAAAAGCATTGTCGTCACCATCACTGAGTTGATCTGCTGTTTGTGTGAATCAGGGCATCCATTTTTTTTATGACAGCACCTTGCCTGTACGAGTTTAAAGAGCTGGTCCGGTTTTGCCGAGAAGGTGGCTGGGAACTTTGTCCAGAAGAAAGGCTGTCTGCTCCATAAGCCTTTCCACCCGAAGTTGAACAATTTTCTCCACTAGTCTCTCTCGGCGGTTGGGAAAGTTCTCCAGAACCTTTTTAAAACTTTCCCGGGTGATTATCATAACCTCACATGGCTCAACGGCCTGAACACTGAAAAACCATTTGAACCTGGCAAGAAGAGCAAGCTCGCCAAAGAAAGTTTGCGGGGTGAGATGCTGCAGGACAACCTTATTGCCATGGTGCATGGTTGTCAATTCAGCTTTGCCGCTGATGAGATAATACGCGGCTTCGGCTTCGTTTTCCATGGCGATTATCTCACTCCCCGGATGATACTTCTTCCTTTTGGCGAGATAGGCAAAGAGTTTCAGTACCTCTGTGTCTGCGCCACCAAATACCGGAGATTTCTGTAAGATTTCAAAATCACAGGTAAGTTTACACTCACTGCTGACTGTATTACTCTGTGTTTTCGTTGATGAGCTCATGGAGCACTCCCTTTTCCCTGAGCAGGTCGTTGTATGTACCCGATTCAACGATTTTTCCTGCTTTCATTACAATAATATGGTCATAGCCGGAAATCATGTCAAGCCGATGGACTACGGCAACCACAGTTGTAGTGCCTCTGAGGTTGGCGTCGATATATCGCTGAATTTTCGTCTGGGAAGCGTTGTCCAGACTTGCGGTCGCTTCATCCAGAATAAGCAGCGGAGTCTCTTTTAATAAGGCTCTGGCCAGGGCGACTTTCTGCTTCTGGCCGCCGGATAGGTTGTCACCCTTGCTGCCGACATGGAAGTCAAGGCCGATCGCGAGAACCTCATCAAGCAGCCCATGGTCAGAGAAATGATTGAGAGCAAGTTCGCTGAGCTGCGTTCTGATAGCATCTCTATCAACCACGGTTCCGAAAAGGATATTATCCATCAGTGTGTGGCGATAAAGGTACTGGCTGGTGCAGAAGGGAGTGAAATCTTCTGCGGTTTTGCCGGTTTCGCTCTGTTGTGCATTCAGCGGGAGGATCTGCTGTTGAATGGTGCCGTCACGGCACTGCTCCAAATTGATTTTTTCTACGTTGCTCAGATAGTTGTGCCGTGCCTGCAAAATGGTTGCACGAGTCTCGCTAGAAATCGTAAAAATTTTATGGATTCCGGGAATATAAAGAAGGGCGAGCTTGAGCAGTGCTTCTTTCTCATTTTTGGAGAGATGGTTGAGGTCGGTTTTTTTCAGTTTTCTGGTAATATCCTGGAAAAAATCGAACTGATGTGGTTCCATCGGGCTGCCCTGGAAGAAATATTCGTCTTCGTGCATATCTCGCAGCAGGGTCACGGTAGTGTCGGCGATATTACTGCCGAGCTGAAGCAGAGCACTGTCAAGCCCGGTTTTCTGAAGAAAAAGCTGAAAAGTTTTGCGGGAAAGCAGATGGTCACTGCTGGGTGTGTCGATATATTCGCCAAAAATTATGTTCTGGCCAATGGTGGAGTATTCCAGAAAAACCTCGGCATTATAAAACTCAACTACACCCTCAAATTCTTTGCGGAGGGTATCGTTGACAATGTTCCGCATGGCTAGAATTTTAGGAGCAAGCAGGCGCGCTTTTTCCGGCGGAACAACAGATCTGAAACCCCAGCGCAGAACGTCGGCCTCCAGTCCTACTTCCTGAATTATCTGAATGATTTTTTCTCTTTTAGGCAGTTCAATTTCCATGTCGGCAGCCTGGAGAGCCTTGCAGGAATAGAGAAGATTCTCATTAACGGTTCCCGTGAAAATAAATGGATGCTGGGCGACAACACTGATGTTGCGGGCAATATCGAGTTTGCTGAGATTTTCAACTTCATAGCCGTCAATTTTGAGTGATCCGGTGCTATAGTTGAGGAGCTGGCTGAGAAGGTGACTCAGAGTGCTTTTGCCTGAACCGGAAAAGCCGATGAGCGCAAGATGCTGCCCTGCTTCAAGGTCAAAGGAGATTTCTTCTAGCAGCTGAATGTCGCTATTAATCTTAAAGCCGATGTCTCTGGCTTCAATTCTCCCCTGGAGGGTAACGGGAGTTTTGCCTGCTGGAATGTCAAGGAGATCTTCTTGAGGCATGTCAAAGGTTTCCATTATCTGGCGATAGCGAACCTGGGCATCCTGATACATCTGGTAATATTCTATTATCTCTTTCCAGGGATCGTAGACTTTTTCATAGGCGGAGAGAAACGCCACAAGTGCCCCGATGGTGAATTGCCCGTTAATGGCGAGGTACCCTCCGAGGAGGAAAAGTAGAAAAGGACCGAGACTCTGGAAAAAATTGTTGCTGAATTTGATGCCGTATTTGACGATAAACAGCCTGCGCATGGTTTTATAGAGCTTCTTGATCAGCAGATCCAGTTTTCCCTGCTCCAGCTGAAAACTGCTGTTGCTCTGCACTTCGTGAATGCCGGAAACGGACTCATTGACCAGATTTGCCATGGCACGGATAGTGTGTACCCGTTTACGGTTATGGGTATTGTATCGTTTCTGCAGTAACGGAATGACGATGAATTCAAAGGGGTAGATCAGCATGGTCAGTAAGCCCAGTATGGGATTGAGATAGATCATGAACCCGATGAATGTGATAAAGGTCAGCAGAGAGGCTATCGGAATTGCCAGAGCACCTCCTAAAAAGGTGCCAATGGCGTTGAGCTCCGAGGTCATGGCTGAAATGATAATGCCGGTCTGGGTTCGGTGAAAATATTGCAGAGGCATTCTTAGAACATGGTTGTACAGTTCCTGACGCATTCTGATAAGTATTTTCTGGCCGATTATCGCCTGGAGAACATTGATATAATATTTCATCAGGCTAGCCGTCATTATGGCTCCCATGTAGAGCGCACAGTACAGGTAGAGCAGGTCGAGCTTTTTTAAACTGATGGCCACGTTGATGATTTTTCTCTGCATTTCAAGAGGGTAGACCTTGAAAAACAGACTGGCAATTATCAGGACAAGGAGGAACAGCTGTAGTCCCCTGTGCTTGTGGAGGATCCAGTAAAAAAGTGGTTTTTTGGTAATCACTGAACTCTCCCTTTTGCAGCGAATTTGATGGCAGTGTTGAGGAAAGTTCGTCTACAGAAATTGGGATTTAAAAAGAATAAAACTGCGAATTGCATAAATACTATCCTCGCAACGGAACTGTATGCCGTCTTTTCTAAAGATCCCTTGTCAGTATGCCATATGGCCAAGCGATTTTATGATCAGGGCGAATCCCATGGCAAACATGCCGGTTAGCCCCATGCCGCAGGAAAATCCGGCAAGAAGAACCGGAGCGTACTGCCGCCACATTTTCCCATAACGTTTAAAAAAATAGTATCTGCCCAACAAGGCGCCAGCCACTTCCAGAATAAGTCCGTGCGGGGTCGACTGCCCCAGACCTCGCACAACTCCGTAAATCAGGAGGATGGGAAGACCAAACAGGCTCAGAAGACCGTACATGAGGACACCGAAAAGCAGTCCTGAAAAAACTGTTGTACCATTTAAGGCCTGGTAGAACAAGGAATTGCCCTCCAGGGTCGAAGTCTGCATCAACAGGGTGTTGAGAGCCTGCAGGTGCCAGAGCTCCTGGGCATACGGGTAGCTGGAAGAGGGTATGGGGGCCAGTCTCCAGATAAATTGCGAGAAAAGCAGGCTGGCGATCATGACCACTGGAAACACCACAATCTCAGCTTTGATGATACCGCGTATCGAGGTGCCGGTCAGTTCAATCTGGCGGAATTGCACGGTTGCTTCACCATAGTTATGTATTGGAATGGGTGCATACCAGATTTCAATACCCTGGTAGCCGAAAAATCTGGCCCCGGCGATGAAACTGGCTTCACGCACAAGTGGAAGGCTGACAAACTGGCCGGCGATACCTTCCATTCTCGCTGTAATATAGGAGATTACCGGGGTATAGATGAAGCCGTAAGCAAGGAAAAAAATCCAGGGAAAGGTGGGTACCAGGAGAACACAAAGACCGACGTAAGCTAAAGTGGAGACAACATAAATTGCAATTGAAATCCAGAAGTTGAAATCGCCCCTTCCCTGTGGTGGATTGAAGAGACTGTGCCACGATGTTTCGCTGCCTTTTGCTTTGCGAAACGATTGAATAACGGACCATACTCCGATACAACCGATGGCCAGTCCCAGACCGATGCCGAAACTCATATAAAAATCAAAATTATTGGCGAAAACCGTATCGACTGTTGCCATGCCGGGATGCCACCGATGCAGGACTCCCTGTGAGTAGAGTATCGGGTTTAAAATGATCGTAATGATCAATCCGATAAGGCCGCCGATAACGGCCCAGAATGGGATAACCATACCGATGAAGACAAGACCGAGATCGAGCTGAATACCCGTGGCCACGGCGGGCAGGATGTTTTCGGTATGACTGGTCAGTTCGATCCAGGGTATAGGTATTAAACGGATGGGTTCTGTGAAGACCAGACTGGAGATAATCGGGACAAGAACATAAATTGTACCGAAGGCCAGACCGATGACGCCGCCGATGGAAAAAACCCGCCATTTCCAGCCTTCTTTCTTTTCCTCGGTGGATTCTGCCAGGGCCATTGTTCCCAGCGCCGCAACCGGAGCCATGGGGAAGGGGAGTTTCTCAACATCGGAGGTTATGCGATACAAGGCGTAACCGAGACCGAAATGATCAACTCTTTGAATGATCTGTGATCCGACCAGCAGTAGTATAGGGATGAGCCAGTCGCGATGCAGAAACGTCCTCTCCACCAGTGAGAGCGAATCCGATGCGGGGGCAACCCATAAAGGAATAAACTCAGTGAGACCGAGCATCCTTGCCGCATCGGACTGGACCAGGTACTGATTCCAGAGAAGGCCGGAAAAAGGAGACGCCAGTGCCGCTCCTGCCATGTAATAGAGCAGAAAAATCTCCTGCTGCTTCAATTCGGAATGAGCCCGCTTGGCAACCTCTGCGAAAAGAATGATTGTAACCCACCGCGCGGCCGGACCTATCCCCTGGCCAAT
>JAZBNU010000301.1:0-5898 GCA_036350815.1 Desulfopila sp. | reverse complement strand
TGTCACTTTTCCCAATATCGGCGCTGTTCTACGCGCATATAAAAATGACTCGGATATAAATATCGTTTCCACTCCACAAATACTGACAACAGACAATAAAAAGGCGGAAATCAGTGTTGGTGAGAACGTTCCATATATCACTAGTCAGAACACAACAGCAGGGGAACAGGATTATACCAATTATGAATACCGAGACGTATCCACTAAGCTGACTATCACACCGCAGATAAACCAGGCAGAGACACTTCGTCTGGAGATAGCAACAGAGGTTATCAAACTGAAAGATGATACTAACAATACCCCGACTACTTTCAAGAGGACAGCTGACACTACGGTAGTGGTGAAAAACAATGAAACCGTGGTCATAGGGGGCATAATTGGTCAAGATAGTACGCAGGCCAATTCACGGGTGCCGTTTCTTGGCGATATTCCCATTCTGGGACGATTGTTTCGCACTGATTCCCAGCGTAATACCCAGACCAATATGTTTATCTTCATTACCCCGCGTATTATTAAAAATCCCGCTGATCTCGCCAGTGTCACCGTCAAGAAGGAGGCGCAGATAGGTGAGGTTATGCCGCAGATTAAAAAAGAGCTGTTCCGGGAGGCTAATGCGACGCATGCAGTGCATTTAGCTGAAATAGGCTTTGACAAAATGAAAGCGGGTCTGAACAAAGAGGCGGAGGAGTATTTTATGGAGGCCCTTGCCATAGACCCGGAAAATCCGTATGCACTCTATAACCTTGGCGTGATTTATGAGAGTGAGGGCCGGAGAAAAGAGGCTGCGGTAAATTATCAAAAGGTAATTTTAACCGACACCAGCATGACCGCCTTGGATTCGACTGATCCGTCAAAAGTCGGGGTCCCGCTGCTGCAGCTTGCTCGTGAGCGTCTGGAAAACATGCAGCAGGTATCAACCGATGGGAAAGAACAAGAGTTATTTCAAGAAGAATATCAGAGATAGCAATCAGCATGGTTAATCCTGGGGAAATTGATATAGCAAGCACACGCAAAGAGAGTCGTTCCGTGAGGAATCTCGTTGATATTCTTGTGGAGCAGGTTGGGCTCAGCCCTGACCAGATCAGTAAGGCTGCGCTGGTTCAGGAAGAAACCGGGGAAGATATCGGCCAGGTTCTCCTGAAGCAGAAACTCATTGATGAAATTGACATTCTTAACGCCCAGGGTGTGCTTTTCGGGCTCGAGGTGAAAACCTCTCTCCCCTCGGATATCCAGACCCATTTTACCGCGGATGTCTCCATCGGTTTTCTCAAAAGCAACAAAATAGTGCCGGTGATGACGTCCTCCGATGTTTTCTTCGCCATGAATGATCCTTATGCATTCCAGCCGCTTGATGATCTCCGTAAGGTACTGTCTTTAGAAACGGCGAGATGCGTGCTCTCTCCCAATTCTGCCATTGTCAATGCGATCAACTTTGCCTATGACATGACCCAGGATACAGCGGAAGAGGTAATGCAGGGAATGGACGACGAGGATGCCGAGGCGCTTTTCTCCGAGATTGAAGAGACAGGTGATCTCCTTGACGACACTTCCGACGCTCCGGTCATCCGGCTGGTCAATCTGATGTTTGCTCAGGCGGTACGTGACAATGCTTCCGACATTCATATAGAGCCCTATCAGAACAGTCTCAAAATACGGCAGCGTCTTGACGGCATACTTCATGATATGCTTTCTCCACCAAAACATGTACAGTCCGCCCTGATTTCCCGCATCAAAATTATGGCAAAGCTGAATATTGCTGAGAAACGACTCCCTCAGGACGGCAGGATTGAGCTCAGGATTGCCAACAAGGAAATTGATGTAAGGGTTTCCACTTTGCCCACCGCCTTTGGTGAGCGGGTGGTGCTGCGCCTTCTTGATAAATCATCCATTCTCATCAGTCTGGCGGACCTGGGAATGCCGGACGATAGACTGGCTCTTTTTTCTCAGGAGATCAGGGCATCCAATGGGATTATTCTGGTGACCGGGCCGACTGGTTCAGGAAAAACGACTACCCTTTATGCTGCCCTCACCACGATAAACTCAACTGACATAAATATCATAACCGTTGAAGATCCTATCGAATACCGTATCAGCGGTATCGGCCAGGTGCAGGTCAATTCCAAGATCAATCTCAATTTTGCCTCCGGCCTTCGTTCCATTGTCCGCCAGGATCCGGATGTCATCCTCATTGGTGAAATACGCGATTCGGAAACAGCCGAGATTGCCATCCAGTCAGCTTTGACGGGGCATCTTGTCTTCTCCACTCTGCATACCAATGATTCCGCCGGGGCCATCACCAGATTACGGGATATGGGGATAGAGTCATTTCTGATCTCATCATCGGTAAACGCCATATTGGCCCAGCGGCTTGTCAGGATTATCTGCACCCATTGCCGGGAGGAGTATCTCCCTGACGAGGTGGAACTGAAAAAACTGGGAATTGATCCTCATGCTGCCGCAGGAAAAAAAGTGTATCGTGGACGCGGTTGTGCCAGATGTCTTCATACCGGATATCGGGGGCGAAGCGGTATTTTTGAGTTGATGATTCTGGACCAGGAAATGAAGAAAACCATACTGCGGACCTCGGACTCCAATGCGATCAAAAAATTAGCGGTGGAGAAAGGGATGATTACCCTGCATCAGGATGGTATTGAGAAAATTTTCGCCGGTGTCACGACCATGGAAGAAGTTTTCCGTGTAGCTCATGAGTAGCAAAGGTTTTTCTCTGCCCATGGTTTCCCGGCAAGGGAGAACCTGGGGATAGGTTTTTCATGAAATATTGCGGCTAGAGTTCCGACCGGCGGACATTGTGCAGGAATATCATAGCTGCAGCTGTCAGCGAAATAACCAAAACCGTACAACCGGTGATGGTAAATGCCACAATTATCCCTAACTTATCCATGGTGATACCTGAAATAACTGCTCCGAAGAAAACCCCCAGGCTCATGGCCATGGCAAAGACCCCCATCATAGTCCCGTGTCCATAATGCTTTTTGGCCTCGATTGAAGCGTATGCTCCCAGAACGGCCCAGACAGCGGCTTCGGCTGCCCCAAGAAAAAGGTAGAGGATCAGCATCTGGGCAAAATTTTCCATCCAGGGAATGCACATGACGGCCAGAACAAGACAGGAGGTGGAGCCGGACATGATGGTAAGTTTGTTATAGCGGTCGGAAAGCTTTCCGAAGGGAACCTGGAGAAGAGCGTTTACCAGTGTTCTGGCGGCAATGACTATGCCTATGAGCAGACCGCTGCTGCCTTCCCACTCAGACATTATCAGGGGTAGAAAGGCCATGGTCGGTACCATGATGATCATGGTGCCGCACCTGGCGAGAAGTATGCCGCTTGTTTTCAGGCTGGCCGCCATGTTTCTCAGGCTGGGTAGTATTCCCAGTGGTCGAATGCTCTTCCCAGGGACATGGCGCGGCATGAAACTGATAACCAGAAAAAGTGCGAAAAAGCTCAAAAGAGCCATGAGGTGAAAGACTGCGGCAAATCCCATAATATCAAAAATAAGGCCGCCTATAACGGGCCCGCAGCCGATCCCACTGAAAATTGCGATATTGAGATAACTCATATAGCGGCCTTCCTGGCCTGTCGGGGCAAGCAGGCTGAGATACGCCATGGCTATGGGAACGATCATGGCTGAGCCGACACCGTGAAAGGCGCGTATAGTTATGAGCTGGTTGACGCTTTCAGCTTCTGGAATGAGAAGCCCCACCAGCCCATATATGAAAAGGCCGGCTGCAAGAAAACTCTTTCTTCCCCATTTGTCGGAGAGATTACCCACCACAGGCAGAAGGACTCCCCGGGTGATGGAAAAGACGGCAATGATCATGCCCAGCGCCAGCCCGCCCGCGCCCAGCTCACCGGCAAATACTGGCATGATGGGAACAATGATTCCGATTCCCATGAAGGCGATAAAGACAGAGAGCAGCAGTGTCACCAACGTATTATTCATCATGCCTGTGCAGCTCTTTGGGGATCTGATGGATTGAAAAAAGGCATCCTCTCAGTGATAGTCCGGCAGCAGGGGAAAGCATTTTTGCACATCTGCTGGAATAGCGTGGGGACGGCCGGTGTCGGATTTGACAAAAACCCAGTCTGTTTCACCCCTGGCGAGCACTTTTTCGTCTTTCTCCCTGAGGAAGATATATTTGCGCAATGAGCGGACTTTGCCGAAATCAGCAACCCAGGTGAGGGCCTTGATCCTATCTCCGACATATGCCGGGCTGAGATAAACGATTTTATGTGAGCGGACAACCCAGCTGCAGCCGATATGTTCAATGGCTGCAGTTCCGCCGCATATCTGTGAGTGCAGCACCGCGACATCCTGCATCCACTGAATATAAACAACGTTGTTGACATGACCGTTCTGGTCAATTGTGTCCGGGGTTACCACAAATTCGTGGTGGAATGGCTGATGGTCTTGTTTTTCAAAGGAGTGGTCTGTTTTCATGAAGGTGGTTTCCCTGTAGTATGGTGCCTGCCGGCTCTCTCGGCCTACCTTAGGCCGGATATGCTGTCTGAATCAAGACAAATCTTGCGGAGCGGGAAAAAAGTTTGTGTATCGTTGCAACTGCAGGGGCCGTAACGCTTGACCATTACAAATTCTGATTACGTACGAAGCTCAGCCAGATCGCATGCGCTGCCAGCAACTCGGTAGCTAGGGAACTGATTTTATTTTTCTTCTTCGAACACGGGAGACAGATTTATTTTCACAAAACAACGTGAAAAAAAATTCAGTCCCCTCAGTCTTTCCTAGAAAAATTTAGGTAAGCGCAGACTCCGATCTGTCTCCCGGATAAAGAGATCATAGCTGAGGATTATACGTAATCAGATTACAAATAGCCGCATTTTTACTGGTGCGGTGGCCCCTTTTGTTTGAGGGGAAAGGAATAGCGCTTATGGAACAAGTGCTGTCTTGCGGGGAGCACCGCTGAGAATTTTTTCAGTGAGAAAGCGAAGCAGGATGCCGTAGAGAGGCAGGAAAAAGAGCAGACTGACGCACAGTTTAAAGCCGTAATCAAGAGCGGCTATTTCGGGCCAGTGCTGTGCCATAAAGGCATCGGGGCCTGCATAAAAAGCGAGGCTGTAGAAAATGATGGTATCCACCAGGTTGCCCAAAACCGTGGAAAGAGAAGGCGCCACCCACCACCGTTTGTTTTGTCGTAGTCGGGAAAACACTTTTATATCGAGAAGCTGGCCGAAGACATAGGCGGTAAAACTCGCCAGAGCAATGCGAAACACAAAGATGTTGAGTTCGGCAAGACTGGCTGCTCCCTGGAAACGGCCCTCGGAAAACAGAACCGAGATACAGTATGAAAGAGCCAGTGCCGGAAGCATGGCTTTGAAGATGATTTTGCGGGCCTCGGCTGAACCAAAGATCCGCACCGTCAGGTCTGTTGCCAGAAAGACAAAGGGAAAGCTGAAGGTGCCCCAGGTGGTATGCATTCCGAAAACCTGGAAAGGGAGCTGCACAAGATAGTTGCTTATGGCAATAATGAAAATATGGAACAGGGCAAGAAAAATAAAGGCACGCTGGGATTGCGCTTCACTGAGACAAAGCATGATCTTCCTTTTTGTTGTCGGGGTGAGGGAACCCGAGTGCGAAAAACCTCAATCAATGCTGCAGCAGAAATCACTGCAGTCTTCCAGTCTGGAAGAGGCGGTACTTTACCCCATAATTTCTGTTCGGCAAATATTTTTTATCCATGTGATAAAAAAAAGCTGAAAGAATAATCTGTATATGAAAAATGATGTACAAATACTGCAGGAATTTCTTTTTTTGAAAAATATCTTCCATGCTCCGGTTATGCACGCCTTGAGAATGTTCATGGGGGCAGGCTGAAATATGGCTTCCTGGAGGTTGTCTTGACCAAAAGGGAAGCCGTGCATACT
>JAZBNU010000300.1:0-10824 GCA_036350815.1 Desulfopila sp. | reverse complement strand
ATCCATGATGGCGTCACGTTGCAGTTTCGCCACGATGGAAGCTGCAGCTATTGATCCGCTTTTGCTTTCGCCTTTGGTGAGATGCTGCTGTGAAATCTGGAGAGGGACGTTAAAGGTTCCGTCAACCAGAAGAAAATCAGGTTCAGTTGCAATAACGGAATGATGAAAGACTGCCAGTTTCATAGCCAACAGCGAGCTTTGTAGAATATTAATCGAATCGATCAGCTTGTGGGAGACTATCCCGAACCCTATGGTCGCGCCATTTTCTCTGAGAAGACAGGCAAGTTCAACCCGCCTGCGGTGTGAAATTTTTTTGGAATCCAGAAAGGGGGACGGGTCGCATTGCTCCGGAAGGGAAACACATGCGGCCACCACAGGACCTGCAAGCGGTCCTCTGCCGACTTCATCAACTCCTGCAATACACGCAAATCCCTTGGCACGCAATTTTCTTTCAAAATAAAAATTGTCGCAAGGTAAATCAATGTCCGGCAGAGTGCGCACTCTGTCTCAGGATTGGGATTTTTCAGGGAATCTTAAAACCTTTGCGAAAAGATAAAGATTCCCTGAAAGAACCTGTAGAAACGTTAGCGGGTTACCCGCTCGCGGATACGTGCTGCTTTACCACGTCTGCTGCGCAGATAGAAGAGGCGTGACCTGCGGACGCGGCCGCGGGAGACAACCTCAATCTTTTCAATACGGGGATTATGCAGAGCAAATGTCTTTTCGACACCGACACCGTGAGATATTTTCCTGACGGTGTACGAAGCATTCATTGTACCACGCTTCCGTTTGATCACGACGCCCTGGAAAATCTGGACGCGCTCTTTGCTGCCCTCAATGATACGAATATGGACCTTGATATTGTCACCGGGACGAAAGTCCGGATGATCCTGCCGCATCTGTTCCTGTTCGATTTTGTCGATGATTGCGCTCATAGCTTTTTCTTTTTGTTGAACTTTAGTAAGTAATATTGATAATGCCTTATTCCTTCCAGTTGCCTAGCAGCCTGTCACAGATAACCGCTACAGCTGAACGGACGGAAAGATGATTATACTCCGCATTGCCCTGTATTGCCGGCAGAGTGTAGTCAGCCCTGTCGGTTATCTCGGGGGCAAGACCGTGAGCGGTACCGAACACTAGCAGTGTTTGCTCTCCCGAGTCAATACGTTTTCGTGAATCACTATATGAAACACGTTTCTTTTGTTCTCTGGCACTTGTTGTCACCAGAGTCGGCAGTACATGGTTCCTGCTCTCGATGGTGCTGATAACATCTTCAAGACTGTCCGCAGCCCGCACCAGACTGAATGCTTCTTTCCTGGCAGGATTGTAGGTTGAACCGTGTCCGTCCTGCCAGTGAGCAATGATTTCCCTGACCAGCTCCTGCTGATCTGTATATGGTGTGACAATATAGTATCTCCGCACACCATAGGTTCGGGCTATCCTGGCTATATCATGCAGGTCCAGGTTGGTGACGGCTGAACCTATTGTTTCACCTTTCCGGCCGAGAACGGGATGGTGAACAAGGGCTATGTCAACATTTCGCCCATTACGATACTGCGTCATTGCATACGACCTTTTTGTATCCTTTCTACGGCAGAATAGAGTCCATGTTTTTTAAGAAGCTTTATCTCCTGTGGTGAAAACATCGCTTCAATGATGAGCTCCGGACGTTTCATAAGCGTCTGCCGAACTGACTCGATAAACCGGTACGCATCAATTCGCTTGTGGTCTCCCGAGAGCAGCTCTTCAGGTACTGCCAATCCTTCAAACTCGCGCGGTCGCGTATATTGCGGATGCTTCAACAGATTTCTGCTGAAGGTGTCGTTTTCAGCCGATGCGCTGCATCCCAGCACCCCGGGCAGCAGTCTGGTAACCGCATCTATGACAACAAGAGCTGCCAGCTCTCCGCCGCTCAGAATATAATCACCGATGGAAATTTCATCGCTGACATATTTTCTGCGAAATCGTTCATCAACCCCTTCATATCTCCCGCATATAAGCACCAACTGAGCTTCCCTGCTCAGTTCTTCCGCTGTTCTCTGGGTAAATGTTTTACCCTGAGGAGAAAGAAGGATGACTCTCCGGTGACCTGCATCAGTTGTGATGCTCTGCAGGGCACTGGTGAGAGGCTCGGGCTTCATCACCATTCCTTCACCGCCGCCAAAGGGGCGGTCGTCGGTCATAGCATGTTTATCCAGAGCAAAATCCCTGATATTGGTAACGCGAATTTCGATGCTGCCTTTTTCTCTGGCTCGCTTGATAATGGATTCATTCAGCGGTGAATCAAGGAGTCCTGGAAAAATCGTTACTATGTCAAATATCATAAGGGGAAATCCCCTTTATTCTGCTGTACCGGAATTAATCTCAAGGAGACCCGGCGGGGGGCTCACTATGATTCGTTCTTCCGTATCGTCTATTACTATAGCGTCAATAAGAGGAATGAGAAACTCTCTCTTACCATTTTTGACAACCATAATATCCTGGGCACCGTTTGAAAAAATTGATGCAACTGTGCCGAGATCTTCGCCGCTTTGCGTGCAAACAGGACGATTGTATAAATGATGCCAGTAGTACTCGTCCGCATCCAGAAGCGGTAGGTCGGATTTGTCGATCAGAATTCCAAACCCATACAATGCTTCGGCACGCTCTCTGTCATTGACGGTCTCCAACTTCAAGATGGCTCCTTTTCCCTGGATCCGGGCCTTTTCTATCGTTAGAGCAGGCGACACGTTTTTACGTTTGTCTACCAGTACGACTCTACTGTAGTTCAGCAGTGTTCCGCTGTCTCCAGAGTAGGCTGAGACCTTCACCTCACCTCGCAGACCATGCGGTTTGCGAATTTCCCCAACGAGCAGGTAACGATCTTCGTCAAAACAGAAGTCCAAAGCCATCTACACTAACTGCCTATTCCAGAATGTCGAGCCGCGACTTCTTGTTTTCTTTCTCGGCAGCAGCAGAAAGCAGCGTGCGCATAGCCCTGGCTGTTCTGCCCTGTTTGCCGATAACTTTGCCGAGATCTTCCTGAGCAACACTGAGTTCGATGGTAATATTCTCACCTTCCTCACTTGATGAAGTTTTGACCTCATCCGGCTTATCGACAAGGGATTTTGCAATATGAGCCACTAATTCCTGCATGGCTTTTCCTTTACTCGGTTGCCGAGGCTTGCTTGATAAGGCTCTGCACCGTAGTACTGGGGAGCGCGCCTTTGCCTAGCCAGCTCTGCAGTTTGTCATTGTCGATCTGAATAGTGGCAGGCTCTTTCAGTGGATCATATGTTCCTATAATATCAAGGAACTTACCATCACGCTTACATTCACTGTCTGCCACAATAATACGATAGAAAGGTTTTTTCTTTCTGCCAAGTCTGGTTAATCGGATACGAACTGCCATTCCAGGTTTATCCTCCGTTAGAGTAATGATTCTATGTCGGGAGCATTCTTCGCTCCCGTTACCTTCTGTTCTTTATCTTTTCATGCCTTTCGGCAATTTTCTTCGTTTTTTTCCTGTGGCAAAGCCCGGTTTACCCCGCATTTTTTTCATCATCTTCAGCATAGCGCTGTAACTCTTCAGCACCCTGTTGACATCTGCTACGCTGGTGCCTGATCCGGTGGCAATACGCTGGCGCCGACTGGCGTTGATGATGCGGTGATCCCGTCTTTCCTGCCGGGTCATGGAGCGGATAATCGCTTCGGTTTTACCGAGTTCCTTCTCGTCAGGTTTAGGTGCGTCTTTAAGTTGTTTCAGTTTATTAATCCCGGGAATCATCCCCATAATCTGTTCCAGAGAACCCATTTTCTTTATCTGCTGGATCTGGTCGAGGAAATCTTCCAGGGAGAACTGACTTTTCTGCAGCTTTTTGGCAAGCTTGTCTGCTTTCTGTTTGTCGACTACCGCCTCAGCTTTTTCGATAAGCGTGAGGACGTCACCCATACCCAGAATACGTGATGCAACTCTGTCGGGATGAAAAACCTCTAGAGCGTCAAGTGCTTCACCAGTACCGACAAATTTAATCGGTTTTCCTGTGACATTCTTAATGGAAAGAGCGGCACCGCCTCTAGCATCACCTTCCATTTTCGTCAGAACAACACCTGTGATTTCAAGATCCTGATTGAATTTATCGGCGACGGTAACTGCGTCCTGGCCCGTCATGGCATCAGCCACAAAGAGAACCTCGGAAGGCTCTACAGCGGCCTGAACCTCTTTCAGTTCAGTCATCATTGTCTCATCGACATGCAACCGTCCAGCAGTGTCAATGATCAGGGTGTCATAGCCTTTATTTTTTGCCTCGATGACTGCCTGGTTGCAGATCACCGTTGGCTTTGTTGCAGTAGTGGAAGGGTGAACCGGGATATCGAGCCGTTCGCCCAGTACCTGAAGCTGTTCGATGGCAGCGGGGCGATAGATGTCCGCAGGTACAAGGTAGGGTTTCCTGCCTTTGCTCTTCAGCATCATGGCAAGTTTGCCTGACGTGGTGGTTTTGCCTGAGCCCTGCAGGCCTGTCATCATTATGATGACAGGCTGCTTCCCGTCCAGTCTGATCTGTTCTGTAGAGCCGCCCAGCAGACTGACAAGTTCGTCGTGGACAATCTTGATAACCTGTTGGCCGGGAGAGAGCTTGTGCGATACTTCGCGCCCGATGGCTTTCTCTGTAACTGAGTTGACAAATTCTCTGGCAACCTTGAAGTTGACATCAGCTTCGAGAAGAGCGGTTCGGACTTCACTCATCGCTTCTTTGATGTTGTCTTCTGAGAGTATACCGTGGCCACGGAGTTTTTTAAAAACGCCTTCAAGCCGATCTGTCAGGTTTTCAAACATAATGTCTCGTATCTCTTATCAGGTAATATGAAAACTTTTTCAGTGGATTTACCTTTTGTAAAAGTCCATTGAATTTAGACAAATAAATACCTATCGCCTTAGTGGTCCCTGGTAAAAAGGCGAAAAAAGAACTATTAAGCTAAGTCGAAAGCAAGCATAAATACTTTGAAATGAATCATATGTCAAGGACGTAAAGAAAACAACATGGAAAAATATCGAAGGCATTGTCTTTTTGTCACCTGTTCTTTTACAGCGTGTTTGACACGATTTTTATAGAAATGATTAACGATGCATCAGTTGGATAAGGAGGTGTTGGCGAGGATCATTATCGAGTCCGGAATCTTTTTTAAACAGCAATAATGGCCTCAGGCACGTCTGAAAGAAAAGGAACCGTTGGCAACGACGGTATCAGGTTGGCTTCGTATATGAAATTTGCCCCGACACCTGTTCCCGGACAAAGCCAGGTCTAGCTGCAGGGCGATTACCTGATCGGGTTTCACCATGGACTTGAATCTGACACGGCTGTATGTTTCGGGCACCATTGTTTGCTGCAGTGCCTGTTCTGCCAAGGTGCGGACCGTCGCCAGCTGGACGATGGCAGGTAGTATGGGGTTTTCTGGAAAATGTCCTGCGAATCCACAAAATGAAGGGGAAAAAATGCACCGCGCCGATACTTTCAGTTTCTCCGCCTGCTCCTCTACATATACATCGTTGATGCAGGAAAGGACAGAAGAAGCGATGGAATCAGCGGGCTTGCTGTTGCAGCCGTTGAGGGCTTTTCCTCCTGCTGGAGAAGGCGAATATTCTTCTTTTTTTTCAGCCTCTTCCCAAACCTTCAGTTCGGCTGAGATTACGGCTGTATTTCCTGCGAAAACTTCACCTTGAACTGCTTTTAGAGCACCGAGAGTCATGGTTTCAACAATATGCGCTGATATATCGGATGCATTCTGGGGAATATGTTGAAAAGAGCACTGTTCAAGACCGACGATAAAACCACTTTTGGGATGCTGGTTGAGACCAGTAGCGTCATATCCATTAGCCGCCGCCATAGTCTGGGCTAGAATCTCGATAAAAGATTCAGGTAGAAGAGCACCGCCGGCTGTCATGCAGATGTTCCCCTCACCGATGTGGGCGGACGCTGTGGCTTTGCCGCCTTTCCTTTCAACAAGTTTGTCAAGAAGAAGCATGGGCGGCCGGTGCGGCAGAAATGGTCCCGCCGGCAGAGGGAGCGGGCCTGTAATGTGGTTTTCGGGAAGCATTGTACTTTCCTTGAGATACCGTGTGTTGATGCGGCTCGAATCGATTTACATGACCGAATGCATTATGATGAAAAACCATAGTACAACTCAGTAATGCTGTGTTGCGGTACAGCCAAAAAGATACGTAGTTAAGAATTTGAATCTTTTGATATGTTACTGCGCCAGTGTGACTATTTTCGCCTCAAAGGCAACATTGACCATCATGCTGCCTACAAGGCAGTCATATTGTACACTTGAGGGGTTTTTTCTGTTTTTTACATTTGATGTGATCTCTATAACGGCATTGCCGCCATGGCGGATAGCGCTGTCCTGCAGAGCTAGAAGAGCAGAGGCAAAGGCCCATTCACAAGATTCGATCTTGTCTTTCATGAAGCTGTTGGTCCGTTTTGAGGTTCTTGAAATACCATAATTTTTACTTACCGGAGGATGGTTCTCTCCAGCAAAAAAAAGTCGTATATCGGGATGAAGGGCTTCCTGGACTTTAACGCTCTGCAAAGCAAGATCGATGTCGAGATGCTGCAGGACATCGGCGGCAGATACTTTACCGACTGCGGAAAAGATAAGCAGAGTGGTTAAAAGAAGCGACTTTTTCAGCATAATTTCCTCCTTGGTAGATATTGTTGCTGCTTTTGGGGACTATATAGTGGATAAAAGGAAAGTTATCTTTCCTTGATTCTACTTCCCCAACCAGGCATCCGGTCACGGAGCCCGGTACATTTGTATCCAGCCTTCCTCTTACCTTAATTTGAAACTCTCAGCTAATCTAACCTCTTTATCGTGAAAATCAAGCTGGTTGGCTTGCTGTAATAATTCACTCTACCTTTTTAGAATGAGATCCCAGAGTGGCCCGCTGCGGCCTAAGGAGTGCAGGAGCTGGACATGCTGGTCCATTTCCTCCATGGGATAGATACGGTCGATTTTTTCTTGAAAGGCACGTCGCAGTTCTCTGTCGATATAAGATTTGTCGACGAGGGGAGAGTAATAATAGACCGGGGTAATGATATCGGTTTGCGGGGTGATGAGTTCTTCGGCCAGCGCCAGATTATAGAGCTTTGTGCCTGGCAGAATGCGCAGACCTATGGAGGTGAAAACGACGCAGTTGTCCAGTCTGGCGATATTGGCGAGACCTTTATGCACTGTTTCCTCTGTTTCACCAGGCCCTCCAAAAAGGATAAAGTGGGCACAGGGAACTCCTTCGCGGGTGATTGCTTCGTTGGCAGCCACTACTTCAGCAAAAGAAAAGCCTTTGTTGAGTCCCGCAAGAGTTGTATCGCTGGAGGCGTCGGTGCCCAGTTCCATGGCTGCCATTCCACTTCTTTTCATAAGCTGGATTTCTTTTTTTCCTAAATTCTGTGGTCGAAAAAAGGCGCACCAGGGCGTAGTGTTGCCGGCTTTGATCAGTGCTTCCGCCACCTGCAGATAATGGTCCCGGGGGTCATTGAACACTCCATCGCTGAAAAAAATATAGCGTGCCTTATAGTCCTGCACCAGCTCGCGGATATTCTCGACCACTTCTTTCGGGTCGCGGCAGCGCAGCCGTTTTCCTTCTATGGCTGGATAGGAGCAGTAGGCGCAGCCGTAATTGCAGCCTCTCTTGGTCTGCACACTGAGCATGCCGCCGTGATCGACATAATACCTGGTATTCCCGGCAGTAAAAAGAGGACGACAGTCGGGATAGGCTGCCAGGTGGTGAGAAAACAGGCGTTCAGACAGACGTTCTTTCCTGAGAATTTTGTCGATCAGTTGTGGAAAAGCAATCTCCCCCTCGCCGATAATACCGTAATCTGCACCGAGATAACGCATCAGTTTTTCGGGCATTATGGAAAACCCCGGTCCTCCCAGAACAATGGGTATGGTGCACCGGCTTCTGATGTGATGGATCACTTCGAGAATGTCTTCTACCATCACTCGTGTTGAAGTGCTGCTGGCGCTATCGATGTTGCGAATGGAGATGCCGATGATATCGTAACGGTTGTCTGCCAACAGTGTATCCAATTCGCTATACCCCTGGGAAGCAAGAATATCGCAATGATCCGCCTTGTGGCCGCACTCGTGCAGGGCACCCATGATGTAGGCAACGCCGATTGGATAAACCGGATACGGGCTTTTGACAAGATTGGCTGAGATAAGCAGGCAGTGCGCTTTATGAGTTGTGGAGACTGGTGTCGTCATGGTTTCTTTGTGGATTCTTTTTCGTTCATTGACGCTCATTTGTGTTTCTGAAGGAGACGTTCCATCATGTATCCGGACTGTAATCTGCTGTTGTAATCAGCATCTCTATCAACTGCTGTCTCCGATACGCTTATTGGTCGAGGTGAATCGTATGAAGGATGGCAGATTGCGTAAGAAGCGGAGCCAGCTGTCCGGCGATTTCCACAACATGGCAAAATAGCCCCATATGACCCGGGGACGCTGAAAATGCGAGCGGTAGAAATCGACAAAGAGTTCCTCCATCCGGGCCTGGTCCAACCCTTTGGGGATAAACTGAAACTGCATGCAGTCCATCTTTTCCCAGTCCTCATGGAACGTACCTATGCTTGCCCCATTTTCTTTAATCTGCCGGTATACCGGGGAACCGGGAAACGGGGTAAATTTCGCAAGGTTAAAATCGTCAATGGGAAGTGAAAAGACATATTTTTTGCTCTTTTGTATACTTGCTTCAGTTTCGCCCGGCAGTCCCATCATCAGAAGGCCTTTTACCCTGATTCCAGCTTTTTTGATCAACATGATTTTTTCCCGCATCATTTCCAGGTCGGGGTTTTGACGATGTGCAGCAAGCAGTTCCGCGTCTCCGGTTTCGATCCCCAGGCTGATCATCCAGCATCCGGCAGCTTTCATAAGCTGCAGTAATTCCAGATCGAGATGTTCGGCCCGGGCAGCACAGTTGAACGTCATTCCCAGCGGTTCTGCGATCACTTTTCTACAGAAGTCGACCACCCGCTGGCGGTTGAAGGTGAACTGGTCATCATAAAAGTTGAGGTGCCGGATTCCATAGGTTTCACGCAGATGATGCAGGTGACGGTAGAGATAGTCGGCCGAGTTGTAGCGGAAGGTCCTTTTAAAGACCGATCTGTCGCAGTAACTGCAGGCATAGGGACAGCCGCGGCTGGAGAGGCAGCTGCCGTTGGGAGCTTTGGGGTAATTGAAAATGGGGAGGGTGTAGGCCTCGGGGTAGCCTGCCAGTTTGGTGTAATCGGGGAAAGGCAGGGAGTCCAGGTCAAGCAGTGTTTTCCTGCGCCCGGTAAAAACAGTCTGTCCTGTTTCATCGAGCAGCACTAACCCCTCAACCTCCTTCAGTCGATGGGTTGGAGTTGCAAGCAGCTGGTGCAGTGTTTCCTCTCCCTCGCCGACTACGACGTAGTCGATAACGGGGTATTGTTCAAGAACCTGTTCCTGCAGAGCGGAAACATGCACACCTCCGAAAACCACCTGAATTTCGGGTCGGGTTTTTTTGGCCAGCTTGGCAAGGCGCTCTCCATCGAAAAAACTGGAGGTAGTGCAGGAAAAACCGATGAAATGCGGCTGGTGTTCCAGGAGATAGGCAACGATCAACTCATCGGAGTCGGGATGGGCATAGCAGTCGATAATATCATTTTCGAATCCGTGGCTGCTCAGATAGGCCGAGATTGAGGCCAGGCCAAGCGGCGGCATTATATTGGCTATCCGAGAGATGTCCTGTCCTGCTGATTTGGCGCTGTAGCCCAGAGGATGGATGAGGAGGATGGCTTTTTCGGTAGAACTCTTCTTCACAGGGAAAATCCTTATTGATGGGGGCTGAAAATATGACAACCTGCTCAGTATACACGGCACAACCAGTAAAAACTGTTATTCTTTTACAGCGGAGGGTTGTCCCAGGAGAATTTGTATACCAAGCCACGGCTGATGGTACAGTATTGCCATATTTTTTTCATCTATTCCCTGAAGGATTTCCGCCTTCCAGAGAGTAAACGGTCCGTTTTTGCCATACTGGATCCAGCCGCCTTCCAGCTTTTCATGGCGGCAGAGCCGGTACCACCAGGAACCGGAACATGGTTGTGTCGCGGGTTCCTGGAGATAGATACGGGCCAGGGCTTGAGAGAGGAAAGGTGCAAGAGCGGAGTTCTTCAAAGGACCGGCTGATCTGACGGGTTCATATCCTCCCTCTGGATTTACCTCTGCTTCAAGAAGCTTAACTCCGGTTGCATCGAGCAGGGCGTAATGAAGATTTTCCTCCCGCTGACGCATGCCTATCAGACCGGTAAACTGGGTTGCACCCCAGCGATCGATTCGAATATTGAGAGGTTTTCCTTGCAGAATTATTTCTCTTTCTCTTCCGTCATACTGGAGTGTCGGAGGCAGGGCGCAGCCCGTCAGGAGAATGAAGAAAAAGCAGATGGAAAGCAGCAGACGGGTTTTCATCATTCTCTCCTTTGAGTAACAGCCAGCAGAGAAGGGCTCACCAGAATGGCCGTTGGCCATGCTGTCCCTATTCCCACCAGCACTGTCACGCCCAGGGCATGCAGTGCGGGATGACCGGCAAAGGCGAGAACGCCGAAACCAATCAGAGAGCTGGCAGCGCAGATGCTCACCGCCCTGAAGGATGAGGACTGCATGTCGGAGAGGGTGGCGCAGACAATAAAAATACCATAATCTACGCTGAGGCCGATGACCATGATCCCCATGATAAGGTGCATCATATTGAGATCACTGCCGCTGAGGAAACAGAATACCGACATGGCTGCGAGGGCTGAGGCCACCGGAGCCAGCACT
>JAZBNU010000299.1:0-2245 GCA_036350815.1 Desulfopila sp. | reverse complement strand
GCGAGACCATTGCCTGGCTCGGAGCAGCCATCGCGCCACACAAGAAGGATTTTCCAACACCTGCAAGCTGATACCCTTTTGCTCTTCAATTTCTGATTTTTTCGACAGAAGAGTGCCGGCATGACATTGCCCTCCGAAGGTCGGTCAATAACGTCAAAGCTGAAATGGCCGGAATTGAAGAGAAGCGCAGGCTGGTTTTGCAATAGTTGAAAAGATAGATTATAGATAAGCGGAAGCGTCTGAGAAAATTGTATTCAGGCTGCCTGTTTTTCATCTGATCTGATCAATACGTTTTTCATGCTTTCAGGATACTACTGTTGAGCTCCATGCCATGAGTGATCGATATCGTCTAGTTTTTTATGGTGAAACTGTTGAAGGTTGCGACACTTTCAAAATCAGGGAGAAACTCGCCTCTCTGCTCAATATCGATAGTGAAGAGACAGAGCAGCTGTTTAGCGGCGAGCGGTTTGTTCTCAAAGAGAATCTGGATCTCGAAACCTGCCGGGATTTGCAGCATTCCTTTCTTGCCATAGGGGCCTTCTGTCATATTGAAGATCCGGAAGAAGTCATCGAAAGCGATGATGAAGACCTCGAAACAGAGACCGTACAGGTTGTCGAACAGGCACCTTCCGTAACGACACAAAACAAGCAAAAACTTTACCGGGAGGCTGCCGCAGCTTTCCTGAAAAGGCTTCCACGTACAATCACCACAACGGCGCGTCTGCTGGGTACATATGCAGCAAATCTCCCGGTTTTGCTCTCTGAAGCGACTGAGTCAATCAAGTCGGACTTTGAGGTTAACGGTTTTCGCCTGCTCCTCAAAAACCGATACTTCCTCTCTGCCCTGTCGGCTGTTGTCGTCATTTTCTCCATACTGGTCATCGGTCTTACTTACGAGCGCAAGACGATGCCCCTGACCACTGAAAATTTCGATTCAATTCGTGCTCATATGGAATTCATCGAAAAAGCATTTACCACGGAAGAATTACGAAATATGGCGAAAAACAGGGTTGACTTCCTAGACTATATTCTTGTCCACCCCATTGAGAAGATGGGATACAGGTTTGAAGAAAGTATCACGGAAATGGCGGGCTCCTTTCTCGACGACAAGTTCAGCGGCGCCAGCCTCAAAATCATGAAAGTCTATCTTGATATCGCTGCCCACGAACGGGAAGAGTTGCTGAATCAGGGTGTCATTTCAGAGCCGACAAAACTCCGGCTTGATGCCGTGTCGGAGAAGATGGGGGAGTGAGTATCCCCGAGGCCAGAATGGCGAATCCAAAAGACGCTTGTCATCTGCATTTTTTCGCCCTTCCGGCGGCTCAATTTGGCCCGCCATCTCGCCTTGCTTTTACGGCAGGCATCCCCCACGTACAGCCTGTCACAAATCTCCTTGACTAGCAAACCATCTCTATCCATGCAATATTCAGTCTACCCCCTCAGTGTCATTGGGGGAAGGCTGTCATCATTGCCGATCTTACAGTTTTTCAGTACGCAATACGCTCCGATACGGGCATTATCTCCAACAGTGCAATCATGCAGAATCGCACCGTTTTCAAGTATACAGTTCGATCCTACAATAGTCTTTCCAGAGATAAAGACACCGGGAAGCAGCAGAGTATCGCTGCCGATCTCGGCCTGAGGCGATACCGTTACCGTCGCTCTGTCATGGATGATGACGCCCTGCTGCATCAACTCTTGATTTCTTCGTTGCTGCAACACCCTGTGTGCAGTCTCAAGCTCTACCTTGGAATTCACACCGAGGACTTCATCAGCAGCGGGATTGAGATACTTGAATGGTTGCAGTTTCTGCGACACTGCGTAGGCAACAATATCAGTCAGGTAAAATTCCCCCTGTGAGTTGTCCGGGGTGAGACTTGCCAAGGCCTCAAAAAGGAATCGTCTCTCCACCAGATATATTCCCGCGTTGATTTCCTGTATTTTTCTCTGCAGCTCATCGGTCTCCTTCTCCTCCACAATAGCGAGAACACTGTCTCCCGCGGAGAGTATACGTCCGTAGCCGGTTGGATCATCCACGATAGTAGTCATGACCGTCAGTACCGAACGGTTGGCCAGATGATAGCGGTACATCTCCCGCAGCGATTCCGCAGAGATCAACGGGGTATCTCCGCAGAGAATCATCACAACGCCATCACCCTCGGGAATCGCCTGCTGCGCTGTCTGGACCGCATGTCCTGTACCCAGCTGCTGTTCCTGTCGGACCAGATGGACATCATGGTGGCGT
>JAZBNU010000298.1:0-5621 GCA_036350815.1 Desulfopila sp. | reverse complement strand
TCATCGCTGATCTTTTTTCATCGAGAATTTCCTGAACAGCGATAACATCTTCCTTGTTGCGCACAAATGAGTGGGCGATAAAATCAAGATCATTATCTGCAGCGAAACGAATAAATCCTTTGTCTTTCTCACTCAAGGCCGGCAGTTTGACATGAACAGAAGGGATATTGATACTTTTCCTCGCATGTATTATACCGTCATTTTCCACCACGCAGTCCAGATATTCACCGCTTTTTCACATGACCCCCAAAGCAATATAGCCGTCGTCTATTAGAATGGAGCTGCCCACCGGCACATCACTGACAAAATCTTCATAGGATACGCAAACAACATCATCCCTGGATAATTCCGTCGGTGCTCCTTTTATCCGTATGGTTTCACCACACTTGACCACCAGCGGCTCAACAGCGTCACATGTGCGAATTTCAGGTCCTTTGGTATCAAGGAGAATACCGATCTTATCCGACACTTTACGGGTGTTTTCCACAACCTTGAGAGCGTCGGCATGCGTCATATGCGCAGTATTGAGGCGGACAACGCTCATCCCTGCTTTATAGAGGCCTTCAATAAAAGAGGCGGAACAGTTCAAGGTGGAAATCGTTGCAACAATTTTTGTATTTCGCGGCATAAGCAGTCCTTATAGTAGCTGGAAAAGGTATTTTTAGTATAAAATCGACATCCATCGCAACACCACACACTCTCTCTCCAGCGCCTCGAAAGGGAGCTGCAAAAAAGCGGATATGATCGGCCGGGCCTGTTATTTCTCCATGGCAGAAACACCTGTTCGAGCAATCTCAATGATGTATTCCCGCCCTACTTCATCGAGAAACCCATCTATATGACGGGTGGATCCTGCCACCTGAAGTATATGGATATCTTCACTTTTTCTATCCAGTATCTCAAAATTATAGCGCCCCTGAAAAGCCTCAAGATGGGCGGCATCAACTTCCAGTTTCACCACAGCAACCTCTCGCCAATAGCTGTTGTCGGCATCAAGCTCTTTTACGGAAATGACTTCGGTAAACTTTTCCAGCTGCCGCATCACTTGCTCAACCTTTCTTTCATCATCCTCCTCCAGGGTGATGGTCATCCGGCTGATTCCCGGAACACGTGAAGAGCACACAGTCAACGTATCAACATTATACATTTTTTTGCGAATAAGCATAGACACTTTATTCAGTACGCCGGGGCGATCAAGCATAAAAGCAAGAATTGTTCGTCGTTTCATTTTTCCACCTCTTGGCCTGTCGCCTTCTGGTCTCCTTGCGGAGCGGAAATTCTGACAATCATATCAGCAAAACCTCCTCCTGACGGGATCATCGGCAAAATAACCTCAGTCGGGTCACAGACAAACTCAAGCAATATCGGACCAATATGGTCCATGGCTTTCTTCAGGGCCGGTTTTATTTCCTCAGGTTTTTCAACCTTCAGGTAAGGAATGCCATACGCTTCAGCGATCAGGCCAAACTGCGGACTTTGCATGGGTGTACCGGCAAAACGACCGTCGAAAAAGAGCGTCTGCCACTGCCGTACCATACCAAGATACCCGTTATTGAGCAGCACAATCTTAATATCTATCTGCTGCTCCATAATTGTTCCCAATTCCTGAATGTTCATCTGAAAACCACCGTCACCGCTTATAGACCAGACCCTCTCATCAGGACGAGCCAGCTTCACCCCTATAGACATGGGCAGCGAAACCCCCATGGTGCCGGCACCTCCGGAAGTAAACCAGCTGTTTTCCTTCTGAAAATTATAAAACCTGGCGGCCATCATCTGATGCTGACCGACATCAGGAACAATTATATCCCGGCCTTCAGTTATCTCGGACAACTGGTGTATGACCGTTTTCATCAACAGTCTGCCATTGTCTCCAATTCCCCTTTCAATCTCGGCCCGCAACTCATCACGCATTACCTTCCGATACGACTCGATCTTGGCAAACCATCGTTTTCGCGGTTTATAGGTCAACATCGGATCTCCGAGAAGAACATGGAGAGTACGATAGACATCGGCGTTGACAGCCACAGTAGTGGCCACATTTTTTTCGATTTCAGAAGGGTCGATTTCCACATGGATAACATCGGCATTGCGGGCATATTCGCTGAGCTTTCCGGTAACCCGGTCATCAAAGCGCATTCCAAAAGAAATCAAAAGATCAGCCTCCATGATGGCCCTGTTGGCCTCCACGGTCCCATGCATACCCATCATGCCCAGGCTCAATGGATGATCGGAAGGAACTGCCGAAAGACCATGAAGAGTAAAGGCAAAAGGAATATTGACCTTTTCCGCAAATCGGCGCAACAGGACACCTGCCCTGCTGTTGATAACACCATGTCCACAGAACATAACGGGCCGCTCGCTCCTGTTGATAAGATGCATGGCCCGCCGCAGCGGTTCACGCTCAGGAGTCGGATGATAAAAAAAACCCGGAATATTAGGACGAAAGGTGGCGGCATCAAAAATATAATCGTCGGGAACTTCCTCATCCTGCACATCTTTGGGAATATCGACCACCACCGGTCCTCCCCGTCCTGTGGTGGCCACATAAAAGGCCTCATGCATGGTCACCTCCACCTCATCTGCCGCCAGAGGCATATAGGTCTGTTTCGTTATAGGCATCATCACTCCGACAACATCGCTTTCCTGAAAGGCATCGGTTGCTATAACTCCGGTTGCCACCTGGCCGGTTATGGCAATTATGGGGATGGAGTCCATATATGCATCAGCAATGCCGGTGGTAAGATTCATAGCCCCCGGCCCCGATGTCGCGATACACACCCCGATTGCCGGCTGAGAAGTAGAAAGTGAGGCCCTGGATATCCCTTGTGCCATAAAAGCAGCGCCCTGCTCGTGCCGCGACATAATGAAATGAAAAGTGCCGCATCGATCCATTTCATCAAAGATCGGCATTATTGCCCCACCGGTATACCCAAAAATATATTTAACCCCTTTATCTTTCAGAGCCTGCATGACCAGCTTTTTTCCCGTCATATAATCCTCGTTATCAAGCACCATTGCACCAGAATTGTCTTTTGCCGCATCAGGGAACAGGACATGAGCCGGCCCCTGAAGCGGATAAAGCGTCAATAAATATCACATAGTTTTTCTTCCTAAGCATATTTAGCCAAACAAACAGAACAAAGGCAATGAGATATTGCCCAAACATCACGAGCTCTCATCCTCTGTTTTGATTTTATTAGTGCAGGGATGATTTTTTATTGTATTATTCTCTCTTGCTTTCGGACACTAACCCGAATTTCTCATGAACACAAAATTCGCCGTGTAACCGTATAACATATACAGCACCTCAAAGGATCCGCAATGCTCCAGAACCTCAAGAACCTCTCTATTCGACTGAAAATTTCAGGGTTTATCATCCCTTCCACCATCGCATTCGGTATTATGATGACCCTTATGGCCCTTTATTTTCTCCAGGACTACAAAAACACCACACTCAATGATTTTGAGCAGATTGCCGCAAAAGTCCAGCAGATTAATGGGCAAAAAACAGACAATAGAGAAATAGAACAGCTAATTGCCGAAATCTCAAAAAAGGCAGATGAAAAAATCTACAGCAGCGCGATACTCCTCATCTCTATTGTTGCCGGAGTGATTGTTCTTGCTACCATTGGTGCTCTGCTGATATCCAGCCTGATCGGCAAGCCTGTACAGAGAGTCGCTGATGGCCTAGCTAATATAAGTTCCGGTGAAGCCGACTTAACCCAGAGTCTGCCTGTTACCGCCGAAGATGAAACCGGCAAAGTTTCTCGTTTCTTTAACAGCTTTTTGGAAAGACTTCGAAAGATCATTACAACCATGCAGAGCGATGCCGAACACCTCAGCAGCGCTGTCCAATCCATACATACCCTGATTGGCACCGTACAGCAAAAAACTTCTTCAGCAAAAGAAATATCGCAAACTCTTTTCCGTTCTGCAGGCTATATGAACAGCGACATGAAAGAAATCTCCATGGTTCTGGAGGAATCAACGGAAAACATCCGTGTAGTATCAACCGCTGTTGAAGAGCTGACAGGGACGGTTACTGAGATTTCGGCAACCTCAGGCAAGGCGCATCTGAATACGGAAAACGCCAGAAGCAAAATGGAACAGCTCGAAAAAGAAGTTCAACAGCTCGGGGCCGCCGGAGAAGATATCAGCAAGGTGACAGATACCATAGCGGAAATTTCAGACCAGGTAAACCTTTTAGCCCTTAATGCAACCATCGAGGCCGCCCGTGCCGGAGAAGCAGGCAAAGGATTTGCCGTTGTCGCTCATGAAATCAAGGAACTGGCACAGCAGACTGCCAAAGCAGCCACCGAAATTCAAACCCGGATCGACGAGGTCCAGAGAGTTACTCAGACAACAGTAAACGGGATAGTAGAAGCGGCCAGACTCGTTACCAACAACACCGACATAGTATCTACCATCGCCACCGCTGTAGAAGAGCAGACAGCCACAGTGAATGAAATTGCCGGTTCACTCTCGGCTGCTTTTGAAAAACTGGAACATGCCAACGCCAAGGTGGCGAAGGCTTCAGATTATGCCGCTGACATGGCCGACATGGCTGACTCGGTAACAGACTCGGTTTCTGAAGTCGACAATGCCGTCGTCACAATCAATGCAACTTCAGACCAGCTGAAAAATCTTGCGGAGAATTCCCTGAAAACAGCACGGCAGTTTCGTACAGCTTGAAAGTTGTCGACAGGGAGAGTCATCGCCCAAATCTCCCTCTGAACACAGCTCTTTCTAAGTGTCAATCGAAATGAAACCCCGAGAGGTAATGCGCCAGAGCTTCTTTTTTCTCTCCTCGTAACGGCGGGCAATCGTGGTGGTCCTTAGCCCCTTCCATGACCCGTACGGCAAACACCATGCAGGTGGGTTCTCCGCATTCCTTACAGTTGGTCTTCGGCAGTAGTTTGAGAACATCCATCAGAGTCGGCGGTTTGACTCCTTCGAGACTTGGTTGGATGGCTTCCCTGTTTTCCCAGGCGCTGTTGATCTCACGCTGCAGCCAGGCCACAATCTTCTCCGCCTGCTCCTCATCCTGCAGGGCATTTACGGCTATCTTACGGGAATGAATGGTAATCAGCTTTCCCGAACTCTTCAAGGTCAGTGACGGCGGCTCCCGAATATAGCCAAAACCGCCCAGTATTGAGTTCAAATATGGCAGAGCCGCTCCGACATCATTGTCAAGATGGGCAAAACAGTGCAGCGTCTGTGCTCCAGAATTGCATTTTGATCTGAAAATTTCCAAAGTATATCCCTTTAGAAGCATGTCTACCTCCCTGGCTTCGGCAAGCCTGTCAGCTACACATTCAATATTTCTATAAACAATTGACTCCGCCAAGATTCCATTGACAATGTCCACAGGGAACCTGACTGCCATAGCAGTCATTGGCTGCATGGATATTGTCATTGACCAGATCAGCACACGGTCCCTGGGTACAACTCCAGCAGGAGGAGTAATCATACTCTTTCGCCTCTCTGCGAAACCCTGCATATTCAGGACTCTGCCAGATCTGCTCCAACGGTTGTACAGCAATGTCACCAAAGGAAGAGTGCCGCACCTGAACCACACTGTCAAATACACGACAGGAATAGGTGTCCCAGAGAAAATG
>JAZBNU010000297.1:0-21965 GCA_036350815.1 Desulfopila sp. | reverse complement strand
GCCGATATTCGCCGGCCCATAGACACTTCCAATGGTAAATTGGCGCACATCGGCATAAGCCTTGGTATTGCCGGCGCACCAGAATGCGGCACAACTGCGGAAACCATCATGGCCGCAGCAGATGCCGCTCTCTACCAGGCCAAGGAAATGGGCCGCAACCGAGCCGTATTTGCTGAAAAAAACACCACAGCGCAACAGGACAGCGGATCTGCTCCGGCAGCTCTCTGACACAAGTACGTGAGTCCACCATGGCTGGTAACAATAAGGTTCTTTTCTTCAGTGAGGTTTTCGCATGCACATCAATTTCGTTCCTCTGCTGCTCTCCATCGTAATCGCGCTCTTCACCTGCCTGGGTACCCCGGCAGCTGCAGCACCGGTGGAAAACCACGACGAAATCTATGATGTCATCATTGTCGGCGGCGGTATCGCCGGACTTACCGCAGCCTTTTCCCTAGCCGAATACGACCTGCTTCTTCTTGAAAAAGACCAACAGCCCGGCGGCCGCGCTTTCTCCGGCCGGCACCATGGGATCTCCTATGCAAAAGGTGCGGAATACCTTGGTAATCCGGAAACGCCCCTCAAGGAGATCATCGCCGCCCTTGGCCTCACCCTCCGTCAGATACCCGCCCCAGCCGATCTCATCGCTTTTTCCGGAAGGTTATATATCGGGGATTACAGCAAAGCACAGCTCCTCATCAGCAGGAGCAGCCGCGGCGAGTACAATCGTTTTGCCGCTACAGTCCTTGCAGCCTATGAAAAATATGAGGAAATCCCGGATCTCGTTTTCAACGACGCTGTCCGGAGGCTTGACAGCATCACTGCCCGACAATGGTTTGCAGAAAACAACTTCTCACCCATCTACGAGGAAATTTACAATGTCGCATTCAGAGGACTGTTCGGCGCCAATATCGATGAAATTTCAGCGCTGAGCGTCATCCCGGAACTGGCCTTCGATTTCGAAGACTTTGAAAGCCTTGATGAAGACGATGATCTGAAAGAAGAAATACTCGACACCAGGGAAGGCACAGGAATGTATTCCTTTGATGGCGGTCTTGCCGAAATACCTCTTGGCCTGGCGCGTCATCTCGGCAGCCGCCTGCAGACCGGAACAACGGTGACGGAAGTCAGGCGAAAAGGCGAAATCTTTGAAGTAAGCTGCCTGACTGCGGCAGACACCCGCATCATCTATCATGCAGATTCAGTTATTCTCGCCACTCCCGCCGCAATAACACTCGATATTGCCGACAGCGTACTCAACCTGGAGCAGCGGCAGCTGCTGGCGACAATCGACTATGCCCCCTACGCCACCATCGCCCTGTTCAGCAACACCCCTCTTTTCAATCAGGGTTTTGATCTGGCAGTACCCGACGGCCTCCTCTTCACCGATATCTACGATGCCACCTGGGTGGCCCGACACTACAGCGATAATCCGAAATATCAGGAGAAGTACATCACCATGATATATGCGGCACCGCAGTCATACAAAGACATCACCCTGCAGAATCTGGACGATGAAACACTGATGAAACAGGTTCTCAGCCAGCTCGATCAGGTCATCCCCGATTCTTCCAAACATGTAAAAAGCTGGGAAGTCACCCGCTTTCGCTTTGGGTATCCTGTGATGACACCAGGAAGCTACCAGCGTATGGCGAGACTCCTGGAAATCGACGGCGACGGCCTCTTTCTCGCCGGCGATTATCTCATATACCCGACATTAGAAGCAGCGGCCGCATCCGGCCAACTTGCGGCGGATGAGTGTATCGACTGGCTCGACGACTAGCCCGAATTTATCATGAACATTGTGTCAATTTTCTTAAATTAGATGATATTCCAATATGTTCAAGCAGGATACTTTTATCAGAAAACCATACACAATGTTCACCGAAGGCCAGCCGATCTTACCCTGCCTGCAGCGTTGCCGAAGCAAGCTGCATAGACAACTATAGCACCTTGCTTCGCGCCTCACATCCACGGCAACCTCGGCTGCTGATAAATTCGGGATCGCCCGAATTTATCATGAACATTGTGTCAATTTTGATATATCAGATGATACGCCAAAGTTAGCCAAAATAGTGCTCCTGTAGCCCCAAGACAACCGCAACTCACATCTTTTTTGCCACATAGACGCCATAGCTGTAGAAGTCCCGGTATTTTTCATAAAGGGCTATTTCAGCTTTTTCACCTTCAACGACTTTCTTTGCCTGAGGACTTTGATCATTTCGCTCGAGAAAGGCATCAAAGCCACTCTGCAAAGGGTGATAGTAGTTTTCAAGCCAGCAGGGCGAAGGCAGGTAAAAGTAGGCTTCAAAGCAGTAGCCGTGCTGTTCGAGAATGCCAATTTTGGCAGAAGCAACATCGATCTCGGGATATTCTGCATCCCAGTGTAACTGAAGCTCTGGCGGTCTCTCGGCAGTAAGCCAGGTAATCTCGGAAACGATGAGTTTCCCCCCTGGCTTGAGAAATCTGCTCCAGGCTGCCACACCGGTTGCAAAGCCCATGTTGTAGATCGCGCCCTCCGACCAGATCACGTCGAACACTTCATCGGCAAAAGGCAATGTATCCATGGAACAGTTCAAAGTAGTGATCTTCTCCGCAACCCCATGTTTCTCCGCCTTGAGTTTCAGTTCCTCAAGAAACTCCTCCAAAAAATCCACTGCAGTAATTTCTCCATCCAGCTCTTTGGCAAGAAGGATGGTCGAAGCACCAGTGCCGCAGCCGATATCCACAATTTTCAGAGGGCGCGACCGATCAACTCCGGCCAGCTTTAAAGCTTTTTGCGTCTCAGCCTCTCCCCCAGGTCCTTGCCTGAAATTTGATCTATGCAGGTCAATTAGAAGCTGCAGCTGCAACTCATCCATATTTCCTCCACTCTCTCCTGCTAATAATCAGTGACCTGTATTCCAGCTCATACCTGAACCCTCACCACCGAGCTGATCAGCCAAGCGCTGTACCCCACATACACCAGCAATAAAGCCATCCCCTCAAAACGATTTACACGTCCCTTTCGTCCTCTGAACCCATAGCCGATCAGGAAAAGTGAAACGGTCAAAGCTCCCATAACTATCATGTCTCGAGAAAGTGTTTCCGGTTCCACGGCGAAAGGGTAAATCGTTCCCGCAATACCGACAACCGCCAGGGTGTTGAACAGATTGGAACCAATTACATTGCCCAGCGCGATATCATGCTCTCCCTTTCGGGCCGCGACAACAGATGAAGCCAGCTCCGGCAAGGAAGTACCCACAGCCACAATCGTCAAACCGATGATCATATCGCTTACCTCGAAAATCTGTGCGATTTCAACGGCACCCCAAACCAGAAGACGAGAGCTGGCAATCAGCAGCAGCAGGCCGACCACCAGCCAGAACACCGCCCGATTAAGCGGAATCGCTTTGTCAGCCGTTTCTTCTTCCACCTCTTGTGCAAGAGAATCACTCTTTGGCTGCAGGCCTTGATAGATAGTCCACGCCATCACGCCGCCGAATACCAGCAACAGGAGAACAGCATCAAACCTGGACAATTCAAGGTCGGCAATCAGGCCGACGCTGAGAAAAGTCACAAGCGTCAGTATCGGCAGCTCTTTGCGCAGCACCGCCGAATGTACCATGATAGGGCTGATGAGAGCGGTGACACCCAGTATCAGTGCTATATTGGCAATATTGGAACCGTATGCGTTGCCAAGGGCTATTCCAGGGCTGCCTTCTAGAGCAGCAAGCGCCGAAACCACCATCTCAGGGGCAGATGTCCCAAAACCAACGATCACCATGCCAATCAACAATGGCGGCATGCCGAAATGGCGTGCCGTAGCAGCCGCACCCTCCACAAAACGGTCCGCGCTCCAGACAAGCAGTGCCAGACCGGCTATCAAAGCAGATATCGCTGTTAACATGATGCTCTTCTCACTGTCGTTCGAGGTTGGCGTGGCCGCGAGGTACCCTGGATAATATATATGATTTCCGCATGAAAAAAACAGCTGCTTTATTGGAGTGAAAACGTATTTATAAAACCGACCCGCTTTTCATGGGAACGTCGGGTCAGCAGCAGAAGAGACGATCAGAATCGGCCTCCAACTCTCAGATCCTGGATTACAGGTTGGTATACTTGGTATTTTTACCCTTGGCCTTTTCAACCGGATACTTCCGCTCACTTTTCTCGATCTTGCGCTGCAGGGCCCTGTTCAGTTCGATATCGAACCGCTGCGAAAACCGGAGCAAAAAGAACAAGACATCGGCGATTTCATCCTCAATTTCTTCCCTTTTCTGTGGATCACTCAGCAGCGCCAAAGCCTGTTCATCGGACTGAAAGCGGAAATGCTCCAGGAGTTCTGCGGCCTCGGTAATTACCCCGATGGCCAGATCTTTGGGAGTGTGGAACTGGTCCCAATCGCGAGCCTCGCAGAATTGCCGGACCATATCAGATAACTCCTGCAAAGATGTCTGATTTGCCATTTTGCCTGCCTCTAAAATACTCTTTCATGATTTTTGAACATGCACGGAGATTTCCGCGCTTCGAACATGGTAAAGTCTCAATCGAATACAAGACAAGGCAGTTAATGTCCACCAGAATCTAGAATTTTGTTTCTGGATAGGCAGTAGTTATCCCTTAACAAGTCTCTCCCACCCCCATAAAACCTGTAAATATTGGACCAGCTATGTGGTCAGGAAAACCTTTAGGGATCATATCTTTTACTGTCATAATACAATCACCCACGATATCAAAGCACTCCTGTAGTACGTGTCCTTTCGGCACAGTCCACATAAAGTTACTATTTCTGTTACTTAATGTGGACACCGCTGTCTGGAAAGCTTAAGAAAGAAGAAGTGCTGAATAATCTATCTGATTTGGTCTAAATCAAGTTGCAGTTCCCGCGGCAATTCTATCAATCTAAACAATCTATGGCGTCAGATCACACCGAGAATCCACCCTTCGACCTGAGCAACAGGGTACTCGCCCGGCAGCATGGAATGCTTGGGGAAAAACCAGCAACCTCAGGCGATCCTTTGTGGAGCGTCTGGTTCGGCAGTTTTTTTAGTAGATGAAACCCAATTGAATTTTAATTTCTTATGAGCTTGAGCACAATCTTGAAGATAGAGATTGATTAAATTTTGATATGGAATTCCATTCTCCTCTGCCAGATGTTTAAAGTATTCAATTACATCAACGTCAAGGCGCAGAGTAACTTGCTTCTTTAAGTGTTTCGCGTAAGGGTTTTTGACTGATTTTGAAAAATCGTACTCTTTTTTCATGGCAGGAAACTCTCGTATTGTTTGTTTTCTTTTTTGGTTGCTTTCCTGGCTGAAATTATCCTGATTGTTTGTTCATTGTTGCCTCGACAACAGTGTACAACAACCAGTACCCGCATTGCAGCACTAAGACCAAGTAAAATGAAACGATTTTCATCGGAAGAATGAGTAGGGTCAAAGATCATCCTAGCGTTAGTGTCAAAAAACACAGTTTGAGCTTCTTCAAATGCTACTTTGTGTTTTAGGAGATTAGTTTGTGATTTCTTTTCATCCTACTCGAATGATATCGCTTCCATAATTAAATTATAAATATATAATATTACATTTGCAAGACGAAATATTTCAAAGCCGAACGTGAAATTCAGCGGACCCGCGTTGTTTGCGGGTCCGCTGGAATGACAGGTTGGAACTTTTGACAGACTTTTCATTGAAGAGTTTTATGCAGTCTACCCTTTAAAATTTTTCTTTTGTTCTAACTGACACCTGGCCTGACAAATTGCAAGGAAAATTTCAGGTCACTCGAAGAGGAGCCTATTCTGGCAACTTGAAGTTGTTATGAAGTTCAATTTGTTTATGGATCTCCCATTCACATCATTTTTTAACGGCTTGCCCTGAGCTCCATCCGGATGGCATTTGACGCACAGGTCGAGACACACAAACCGCATCCATAGCATTTATTCCGATGAAACACCACCGCTCCCGATTCTCCGCTCTGAGCGCCAAAAACACACCTTTCCGCACACGCACCACATTGAACGCATGCGTCCGTGTCCACCACGGCAATATAGTCAGCATGAGCCACCAGATCAGGCCGCCCGAGCTTCTTCATGAACTGAATATCATGACAACAGCACTCGCAGCAGCTACAGAGTGCATACACATGCTGCTCAGGGTTATAGATGGTCAGGTGGACCAACCCATGCGCATTCGCCAGCTTCAGCGCCTCTCCTGCCTCTTGCAGACTGACGTGGCGGGCAGCACCCTGCTCAACTTTTTTGTCCGCCACATCGTTCGTATAAAAACAGACCTCCAACGGATTGTCGCAGCGCTTGTGCTTTGTCCTGCACAAACAGTTTGCCAGTGCGAACGATCGCGAATTCCGCAGGATCTCAAGCACTTGCTGCGTCGGTAACACCCATTGTAAAAACTCCAGCGACTGCTGCACTGGGATAACTTTCGTTGAGGACGGAATTTTCCCCTCCTTTACCCATCCGTCAAACATATGCATTCGTTTTTCAAGCTCTTCATCCCGTTCTTCAGTTTTCATAAGGTTCCTCCTATCGATAAAAATAAAATTGATGAATCTTGACCTTAGGTTAAACTTGAACAAGAATAAAATACACTCACTTGTCAGTATACTTATATAAGAGGAACAGCATGCGCAAAAAATCTTTAGAAACCCGGCAGCAAATCATTGATTCTGCCTATACCCTTTTCTATCAGAGCGGCTTTATGCGTACTGGTGTTGATGCTATCGCTAATGCGGCAGGTGTTACAAAACGAACACTTTATCAGCACTTTGGCAGCAAGGATGCGTTGATCGAAGCGGTGTTGGAACATCAGCATCAGATTGCTCTCGAACGTATCCGGCTGTGGGCCGATTGTATCACTGGAAATCCAGATCAGATGGTGAAGACGATTTTTGAAAAACTCGCCCAGTGGGCTGCTGGAGCTGAGTGGCAAGGATCTGGATTTACCCGGGCAGCTGTAGAGTTTGCTGATCTACCAGGACATCCGGCCAGAAAAGCGGCACGTCGGCAAAAGGAGGCGGTCGAAATGTATCTGGTAGAAAAGTTTGCCGTACAGGATCTGGTTGATGCCGAACAATTGGTGCGAGAAGTCTTGTTGTTGATCGAAGGGTGTCAGTCCCTTGCTCTGATTCATGGTAATTTGGACTATATCGAAGCTGCGCGCCATGCTGCCTTGATCCTGGTCGAAAACTATCAACCAAAGCCCGCTGAGAATTTATACTCGCCTCAACAGACCTGAGATATTAATATTATGACTTGGTTGGTAAAGCTCTTAAGATGAACGAAAAATAAAGTTGGGACAACTTTTGCCTTCCAACCAGTAATTATACGAACACACATTTTCGCATATCATGCAAAATTGGGTGATGTACGATCTTGTTCAGTAAAAGCTTTTTTACGGCGGGAAACAATCTTCTTGGGCATACAGACAAGCTCCTTTTAAGTAGTTGGAGCCTGTACGCCAAATTTTGGAAATACCAGGTATACATTAGGCTCCTCTCAATTAGTTGAAGCCCGTATACCTATTTTTTAGGACATATCGGGGACCAGCCGCAGATTACGTACTGGCAAAACATGCAGTCTGGTTTCAATCTGCATGAAATATAAATAGCTCCTCAAAATAAGGAAGTCTAAGTTTTTTCAACCCTGCACGAAAAAAGAGAAAAAGTGATGAAAATCAGACTGAAACCGGGACACGACCGGGACACCAAAAAAGAAAGCGAAACCAGACCAAACATCTGATTTCGCTTAACCTTACTGGTGCGGCGGGAATCGCATTTCTTAAATAACTTTATGTAATTTAAACATATATCTAATAAAATTACTTTAACATACCGTCATAAATACCGTCACCTATCTTTTCGTACACTTATTTCATACTCAGTTATCCCTTCACTAATCTCTCTCTCGCCCTCATAAGACCTGTAAATACTGCACCAGCTATGTGGTCTGGAAAACCTTTAGGGATCATATCTTTTACTGTCATAATACAATGACCCACGATATCACAGCACTCCTGTAGTATTAACTCCATACTGATTGGGTCAAAACGGCATTTTCTAGCAGTTTCCAACCAGTGTCTTCTGACAATGCGTTCCCAGCGGTAATGTCTGTTGCTACCCAGAACTGCCATGGCCATTTTGACCCGTTGAATATCAATCTGTTTTGCACCAACCACTGGGTATATTGAAATGACGTCGTACAAGGGGGTCATTCGATACAGCCCACCACGATGGTGAAAAATGCTGAAATTTTTTGCATGACCATCAATCCCACCAAGCATCCAAAACAGGAGTTGCGATTTCATAAAGAGTTCCCTGTCTTCCTGACTACGTGCCGAACCTAATAGGATATCCATGATAGGTCGCATACCCGGACCACCTTCAGCCTCATATTTTTGACTACCCGCCGTTCCAGTTGCCTGGCACATATCCTCCTGGGGCAATCGCATCAACCACCTCCCGTCTGTGGACCAACGCCTGTCGAATCTCTCAACCACCAGCACCTTCTGTTCACCGAACTTGGCAATATCAACTTTTGCCATTGGCACACCAAATGCTTCCAGCAGCCTCTGGCAGAGCCACTCATTCTCAACGCTCTCCCGCAGGTCAATTCCGGTGTGGCCAAGCTCACCAATGGGCAGTTTAAATATATGACTTGTTGGAGTCGCTCTTGATGGCCGACACCAGGCCCCTTGATAATACAAGAGCGCGGTTTTTTCCTGTGCCCCTGCTAAAGAAATACGAAAATCAGCATCGAGATCAACTCCAAGAGGCGCAGTCATGTAGCCTTTAAGGAGTGCCTCAATCTCCTCGTCCCTCAATGCTTCTGCATCAATACGGTGCACATTACTTTCCTGGTCCTCCGGAATCAGCTGCAATGCTCCGACACAATCTCTGCCAATATGGGAGAGAAGTTCATACGCCTTGGTGGAATCGGCACCCAAACGTGCCTGCAGCCTGTTGCGGATAGGTTGGCTGTCAGGCAAAAGATTATCAAAAAAGTTTTCAACCAGGATGCCCGAATACTTTTGTGAACTGAGAGGGAGAGAAAGAGAAATAGATCTGCGCTCATCATGATCAAGCCAGCTCTGATCATAAATAAATGTCAGCAACCCCCTGGAAGAGCTATCAAGCCACCCCACCAGCTCACCATTCATCAGGACTTTGAGACGCCCACGTCTTTCCTTGGCCATTACCAGCTATCCTCCTCTGTCGACTCAGCCATCTTCGCTTGAAGGGCCATACCATATCCAAGCGAAGAGAGTAGCCTGAAAAGAGTGTCAAGTCTGACATTGGGGTTGCCGTTCTCAATCAGAGAGACTTTCTTCTGGTCAAGCCCAACCCTGCGGCCAAGTTCCGTCTGGGTCAGCCCTTGCTTCTTGCGCAGATCGCGCAACATTATCCCGAGCTCTTTCGAAGACATCACCATTTGCAGCATTACAACCTCCCATATATTTATGTCGACAGAGACACAATACAGCAATATGTCGAAAACGCAATATATACCTCAAATGTCCTTTTCGACATAAATGAGGTTAGGATTGCATTGTCCAGATGTGTGATTTTTGGGTCATGGTTTGAGGGTCAGACCCCGTTTGATTATAACCATACAACGCTCGTGATTTGCTGTTATTTCAAAGGGTTTATGAAATATTTCGGCTAGAATTACCACGACCAGTTGACCAGTTGATCTCATGTTCTCCAGCTCTTCAACCGGGTTTACATCAAGTTTTAGGTACTTCTCGGAATTACTCGTATCATACAACTTCCACAGCAATTCAAAATCCACTTTTATTTCAGTGGTCTAGCACAAAATAGCAAGTTTTTACAGATCATGGCTTTTAAAAAATGTGAGCCACGCTGCAGGGTTGATGTTATTATTGCAATAATAATTTTTCAACCTACATCACATTACAGTATTCAGGTAGAAGGTATCTGCAATTCTTCTACTGGCACTCACCCTATTTTGAACCATAAATAAAGTTGCTGTTAAGCGGAGTGTGCAATAGTATAAGAAATAATCCATAAATGATTTAGCTTCACTTATAGAATCTCAAAATACGCAGAGGTACAATGAAACAATTCATTTTTATTCATTCATACTTACTTTTTCTCTTGCTTGCGATATTGAGCGGTTGCGCCCCAGTTTCTGATTCTGAAGTTACACATGATTTCGGTGGAGTGCAGACACTTAAAGTCGGAATTTCACCAAACGCCCCACCTCTTGTTTTTAAAAAGGAGGGTAGAATTCAAGGGCTGGAAATTGATTTTGCTCGTCAATTGGGAGAGTTTCTTGGTAGGAAGGTAAAATTTGTAGAATTGAGCTGGGATAAACAAATTACCGCTCTTGAAAAAGGCGATATCGATGTCATTATGTCCGGAATGACCATAACTGGTAAACGCAGCTATAGGGTTGCATTCAGTAAACCATATATGCGTTCAGGGCAAATATTACTGGTTAGAATGTCCCAAAGTAATAAATTCTCATCCGGGATATATAGCTTGATGGGAAATCAGCCAGCAATTGGGGTTGTTGAAAATACCACAGGAGATTATCTAATTACAGAGACTATCAATCGACCGGATTTAACTCGCTATAAAACATCCCAAGCGGCAGTTAATGCTCTTGTTAATGAAAAAATTGACGCCGTTGTTCACGATGCACCAATCTTATGTTATTATGCGGCCATGAATGGAGACAGCCTCTCACCTATTTTACAAATGGCAACGGAAGAATATTTGGCTTGGGCGGTCAAAAAATCAGACAGCGTATTACTGAACGAATTAAACCAATTCCTTGATATTCAAGAAAGTAATGGTGATTTAAAGAGAACAATACAGCACTGGATACCCTATATGTAGAATAGACAGAGAACTACTCTTGTCCTAAATAGAATGCCCTCCACATAAATTGTGGTGTAATCTTTTTGTGCCGACAAAAAATCATCACAATTACGATAGAGGGATGCATCAGTTGTGGTATTCGCTTCGGCTTGATATTTTCAACATCACCAGTATTGCTGTCATCTATGGCTCCCATTCTTCCATTAGCCTTCTCTTTTCCCGATATTCCTGTTCCTACGCGCTTGGCTCAAACAGGATGTCCTGCAGTTGCAGCGACTCAACAAGCAGAGCAATGAACAGATTCGTAATATGGCAGAGGCCATCATCGGAAATCGCAAGATCCAGTGAAACTGGAAAATGATTGTGCTGGAGCAGTTGTTGGAAGAATCTGGTCTATGACGCGGCCACGAGTGTGAGCCCCAAACCGGCCTCCGCAACGGGGGAAAACCAACTGATCTCAGAAGGAAGATGAAAACGGCTAGACCAGGTCTTGAAGGAGCACCTCCAGGCCCTGAAATCGCCGAACGATCCGGCAAATCGCACCATATACTGTGCGGTTTTTCAGAGGATCTGAAAAAGCTTGGCCGACAGCTGAACACCTCCCGCAACATCAGCGACCGGGTCAGGAAAAATATCAGCCAGGGCCTTAACAGCCTGATCAGTCGGGCCAGTTCCTTCACCGAACTCGACATCCCGACCCGCAGGAAATTTCCGCCCACCCTACTCAGGAAGTGGAAACCGACCAGACTGAATATTTCACGAGGTAATATGGTCTACACGGAATGTATCTGCTGCCGATCTGCCGCCATCGTCGGCAGTTTTACTAGTCCGATACCTCAATAATTCGCTGCACAGTACTCTGCGCTGCGGGCAATTGTCTCAAGAATCCCGCCCGCGAAACATCACGATAAGATTGATAACCCGTAGCCGTTATTACCACCGCCGGCTGTGAGTGTACATGAAGCTTGACCGGGAACCCTGTTATATTTACTGCCTGTTTCTCGATACGCTCAATTTCTTGTGGTGATGGCTGAGTCGGTCCGACGGTATCTATGAGAACATAGAGTGTTTCATCAACCAGGTTGTAATTGACTCCCTGTATGAAGAGTTGCTGCATAGCCGTCAGGCCCTCGAGAATGATAGTAATTCCTTTTTCAATGAGCGGTTTCACCTCGTCGGGATAACTCGGTTCCAGCCCCAGGAAGGGCAGCCGGATAACACCAGAACTGTCGTAGTGATTTGTTTCAATAAAGCTTATGACTAACCGTAATTCTTTGATATCGAGTTTTTTTTGCAACAATGACTCCATTTCTGCGATACTCTTTGGGTGGGGAACTGAGACACCGTGTATTAAGGCGAGAAAGGTGGGAGTATCGTTTATATTAAAGGCCTTGACATGGTCTAGGTGATATCCAATCAGTTTAGTCAACTCGTTGCGGATGATACTGTCTGCGACCTTGGCCTGTCGAACCCAAGAGTTAGGGGATTCGCTGACAAACGAGCCGTCCAACTGCTGGGCTGCCAGGTAAATATCTGAATTAAAGCAGAAATATCCTGCACCGCCATGCTCCGCACAATCAGTTTTGTTTCCCGTTTCAGGTTTTGGCGCAGTTTCGCTTCTATCCGATCCACATGTACTGGAGACAAGGCGCTTGACGCATGAACATCTGCCAAGACATATATGACACCATCCTCATTGTGATATTTCACTCGATCCAAGGAAGTTCCCTGCCCCTGAAAAGAAGAGAACTCCTTCTGCAGGGTATCCTCAATTGCAAACAGAAGTGATTGGTCCCGGGAGATATCATAAAGCGTCTTAGTGAGAAAAGCGGCGACCAGAATAAAGCAGATAATCGGCAGACCAAAGCGCCGGACAATTACCTTCCGCTCGAGCCGGATGAAATCACCGCCCATGCCGAATACCCAGAATGCTGCAGAAGCAACCAGAAGGATGGAGAGAAAATTGGCAAAAAAGAGCAAAAAACCCTAGAGCAGACCAGAACAGTTGAAAGATCTACAACAAACTTCCAGAAGAAGATCAGGACAAGTTTGTCTATATTCACTATTGTCCATGAATGTTGTTCGACGAGGTCGTCAAAGATTTATCAACCCTGCACGGAAAAATAGAAAAAGTGATGAAAATCAGACTGAAACCGGGACACCAAAAAAGAAAGCGAAACCAGACCAAATATCTGATTTCGCTTAATTTTAATGGTGGAGGCGGCGGGAGTCGAACCCGCGTCCGCAAATGCTCCCCTCTCGTATCTACATGCTTAGTTCCCGGCTTAAGGTTTCGCAGAGGATTTGCCGCGGGAACAGAGCGGATCCTGTGCTAGTCTATGAAGATCTCGTCGCCTGACGTACAGACACCATCAATTGACCAGCCCGTTGAGTCGACGCCCCGGCCCAGTCTTACGGGCAAAGACTGGAGGGACGGCAGCGAGCTTTAAGCAGCTACTGCGTAGTTATAATCGTCTGCGATTATATTTATGTTCCGTCTTTTTTACGAGCTGACAGGTGCTCGGCATGCAACTCAAGCTTCCACATCCACGTCGAAGCCGTTTCGCCCCCATAGTTTTATTTTTATCTATTCACGGTTATGGCGCATGGCGCGCTCTACTTCGCGGTCGCTCTGCTTTTTCTTCAGAGTGGCGCGTTTATCATACTGTCTCTTACCACGGGCAAGGCCCAGTTCCACTTTTGCCTTGCCGTTACTTACAAAGTATATCTTTAATGGTATCAGAGCAAGACCTTTCTCCTGCAGCTTGCCGATAAGCTTCTTTATCTCGCGCTTGTGGAGCAGAAGTTTACGGGGCCGCAGCGGTTCGTTGGGGTTGTGGGTGGCAAAGGTATAAAACGAGATATGGACATTGTGCAGCATCACCTCGCCTCTCTCATTGACCCTGGCATAGCCGTCGCGCAGATTCGCCTTTCCCGCCCGCAGAGACTTGACCTCCGGTCCGCTGAGAACCATGCCCGCCTCATAGGTCGATTCGATATTGTAATCGTGGTAGGCTTTTTTGTTTCTACAGACGACTTTGCCGCTCATTCCCGTACTATTCCTCTCCTGTTACCCGCAATGCTTCTTCATAGGTTGTTACACCTTCTTTCACCTTCTTCCAGGCGTCCTCGCGTAATGTAGTCATTCCTTCACGAATAGCAACCTGCCGCATTTCGGAAGTTGACGATTGCGCCGCCACCATGGTCTTGAGCTGCTGCGAAAGTGGAAAAATCTCGAAGATCCCCTGACGGCCGCGATAGCCTGTCTGGCGGCATTCCCTGCATCCTTTGCCGCGCTGCAGAATCTGGGTGCCTGTCCGGCTTACCGGGAAGCCGAGTTTATACAGCTCCGCCCCGTCCATTTCGAACTCCTCGCGGCAGTGGTCACAGATCTTCTTGACAAGCCGCTGGGCCATGCAGCCAAGCAGGGTTGAAGAGAGAAGAAAAGGCTGTACACCAAGATCGATCAGACGGACAATGGAGGAGACGGCATCGTTGGTATGCAGGGTGGAAAAAACCAGATGTCCCGTCATGGCCGCCTGGATGGCATGGGATGCGGTATCGAGGTCGCGAATTTCCCCGATCATCAGGATATCGGGATCCTGCCTGAGGATGTTGCGCAAAATAGTGGAAAAGGTGACATCGATGAGGGGCTGCACGGCAATCTGGTTAAAATCCTCATAGACCATCTCCACCGGGTCTTCTATGGTAACGATATTTTTTTCCGGGGTGGCAATCGCCTTCAGGGTCGAATAGAGGGTAGTCGATTTACCGCTGCCCGTGGGTCCAGTCACCAGCACAATTCCGTGGGGTGAGCCGACCATCTGGTTGTAGACCGCCTGATCGCGAGGGGAAAAGCCCAGCTGTTCGATATTCTGAAAAATCACATCTGGATCGAGTATGCGCAGCACCGCTTTTTCGCCAAAGGAAACCGGCACCGTCGAGACACGTATCTCCACATTTTTGCCGTCACTGCTTTCAATTTTGATCCTGCCGTCCTGGGGGCGGCGTTTTTCGGCAATATCGAGACGGGAGAGAAACTTGATCCGAGAGACAATGGCGGAATGGACCGCCTTGGGCAGCTTGTAGATGGTATGCAGGGAGCCGTCTATCCGGAAACGCACCATACAGATTTCCCGCTTCGGTTCGATATGAATATCGCTGGCCCGCTGGTCCAGGGCATAATGGAACAGATGATTGACGGCAGACTTGATATGCTGATCGGAAGAGGTGATCCCCTTGGCCGAGGTCAGCTTGACATACTGTTCGAGATTGCCGATATCAACAGAAGTCACCACACCCGGAGCGGTAAAATGATCCTCGGCGGCACTGATGGAGCTCTGGAAACCGAAAAACTCTGAGATTATTTTCTTTATTTCAGTTTTGGTAGCCAGATAGCCCTTGACCTTCATCTGGTTGGCCTGTTCGATATCCTCCATCACGGTCTTGCAGTCGGGATGGTAGCAAGCCACTTCCAGAACACCGTCATGAATATTAAAAGGCAGGATCAGCTGACGGATGGCAAAGTTCTTCGGGATGGTCTTGGTGACCACATCCATATCGAGATCGAGAGGATCAAGTTTTTTAAAAGGAATACCGCGCACCTGCCCGACCGCGCGCATAATGGTCTCTTCGTCGAGCAGCCTGCTTTCCTGTCCCGCCACCACCAGTTTGAAGGAGACAATGACATCGATAAGATCGGGAAAATTGGGATCAAGTTCATCCCTTTTGCCGAACTGCTTCAGAAGCTTCTGGCGCTGTTTGCCCTTTTCCAGGACAATGAATTTAGCCTGCTTGGCACTGAGCAGTTTGCTTTTCACCAGCAGCTCAAGAAGACCATCACTATAGAGAAACTTCATCTCTTTCACCTTTTGATTAGAAAATTGCTATAATAAGGGGACATTGTCACCTTTTATGCAATTTTTCGCAAGTCCCTTTCACCACTGCCGGGCAGGAATAATTGCAGCGCCTGTCTCAGGCAGACCCGAAAACCGGGCGCCTACTTTCGCAGTAAGCCGGACAGGGTTTGCAGGTTGTGCCTGTCCGCCTCAAGATCCTTCTCTTTGGGAGTTTCCAGTATCATGGCATGCGCAGCAAACCTGGCATCGTTGACCAGATGGCCAAACCCCTCACAGCCGATATAGCCTTCACCGATATGGGCATGCCGGTCCACCCTGCTGTTGAGCTCTTTGCGGGAGTCATTGATATGAAAGAGTTCGATTTTCTCCAGTCCGACCGCCCGGTCAAACTGTGCCATGGTTCGACGATAGGCCTCCGCTGATCTGATGTCGTAGCCGGCTGCGAAGATATGGCAGGTATCAATACAGACGCCGAGCCTCGAGCTGTATTTTGACCCGTTCAGAATGGCGCCGATCTCTTCAAACCGGCTCCCCAGTCCGGTACCCTGTCCTGCGGTTGTTTCCACCAGAACCCTGGTTTCCGATGCGGCTGCCGCCATGGCCTTGTCCAGCGCACGGACACATCTTTCAATGCCTCTGTCAACACCCGCACCTCCATGAGAACCAGGATGAAAGACAAGGCTTTGGATACCCAGCTGCTGACAGCGTTCCAGTTCAGCCACAAAAGCGCTGATGGATTTTTGCTGCAGCTCCTCTTTAGCAGAGGCAAGATTGACCAGATACGATCCGTGGGAAAAAACCTCCATGGGTTCGCTCTGCTGCCGGGCAGCGACAAAATCGCCGATTTCCTGCTCAGTAAGTTCGGGCGGGTTCCACTGTCGCTGATTGCGGGTGAAAATCTGCAAAGAGGCCCCGCCCACACTCTCTATACGGGAAAAAGCAAGATGCAGTCCGCCACTGACGGATTCGTGCGCTCCAAAAAATGGCATCCCTCTCAGACCTCCCGTTCGACAGAAAATTGTGCTGCGTCTGTCATCACTTGAGACGATTGCTCTTCCAGATAGGTCATATTCTTGAATTTCTCGATCTGCTCCTGGTAATAGTCACTGTTTTCAGGATCAACAAAAATGGCCTGCCTGGCAGTCTCAATTGCCCTGTCGGCAAAACCGTTAGCCCACCAGGCCATGGCCAGGGTATCAAGAACATATCCTGCGGGCCGCAAGGCCGCCGCCTGTCTGGCAAAGTCAAGAGCCCTGCCGGGATCGCGCCTGCTCATATCACTGCTGGTCAACAGCAGCCAGGCATAGTTGTTGAGCAGATCGGGCTGGCGTGAGTCTTCCTGCAGAGCCAGTTCAAAAGCGATGAACGCCCCTTTCTCGTAGTTTTTCGCCTGAAAAAAATTACCGGCAGCAAAAAGCCACAGACCAGGGTCTTCTTCTTTACCGGCGGTGTACAGCAGATCGGCACGGATATATTTATCCTCGTATGCAGCCATGTTTTCATCAAAAGATATTCCCCTGGCCAGCACAACAGCACTGATTAAAAGAACAGTGTAGAGCAGCAGACAGGCTCCCACTTTTTTATGATGGCTCCTTATCAGGCCCGGCCGCTGCTCACATTTCTCCAGGAAATCAACCCGTTCACCGATACCGAAATGATGCCAGCTCGGCTCCTCTCGAATATTACCGCTGAGCACTGCGATTTTTTCAAAGGCGGAAATGATCGCCCGGTTGTTCCCCAGAACCTCAAAAACATGGAGATCGGCCTGGCGCTCAAAATTTCGCATAAAATACCCGAACACAAAACGGAAATAGAGGATGAGAGAGAGCAGCGACGGTATCGCGACCGCGATATTGCGGACAACCTCCGGCGACAGTCCCGCAGCTCCGACAAAAGTATAGAAAAAGTCCTGGGAGAAAAACAGGTAAAAAAACGGCTCGGCCAGCAGACCGGCCGCAATGGCAAATCCGGCAATAAGAAACACATAGAGCAGCAGATGGAAACGTTTGACATGACCGATCTCATGGGCCATGACGGCGTCAACTTCCTCTAACGTCATGGTTTCCAGCAGGGCCGGGGTAATAAGGATATAGCGCAGCCCCGGTACAAAACCCATGACTCCCGCGGTGATGACTCTTCCTTCAAAAAGAGGCCAGATATACACTTCGGTGGAAAAATTCTGCCTGCGGCAAAAGGCGAGAAGATGATTGCGCAGTGGCCCATCTTCGAGCCTTTTACAGTTCCACAACCTTCTGACCAGCGGCGGAAAAAAGATAAAGACAAAAACGAGAAAAAAACCGAAAAAGACCACATCCCCCCAGGCGGAGGACAGCAGTTCCTGCAAAGCAGGCCAGGGTATAAAAGCAACCAGGTCATAGCACAGAGTAAGAATCATCCATGGAATGACGATGGGAAGATTCGCCTTGATGTTGGATAATATAAAGACACTGCCCCGGTATTTCCTGGAAAAAACCAGCTCGTAACTCCTTCTTGCCCGGCGCCAGATCAAGACAAACAATCCGAGGAAAACACCTAGTCCGCCGATATTGACCAGGGCGGGCAGGGTTTTCCCAAAAGAAAGGAAAGAAAGGTAGTACTTCAGGTCAAGGCCGAAAACCAGAAAGGCATACACTGCCAGGGCACCAAGGGCGGCATATTTTTCCGCTCTGAAATAGGCGGCGGAACTGCCGTCTCGCGCCCGGCGAAAAACAATGGCGGCATAGCGATCGAAAACCAGGGCGGTTCCCACGAAAGCCAGAAGGGCGGGGATGCCGGACAACGAAGCCTCGAAAGGGATAGTCGCCATACTGAAGAGGAATATGGCAACAAGAAAATAGAGTAGATTGTTGTATATCACAGGCGTCTTTATCCGGTAGCAGGAAAAATCAGGGATAATGTTACAAGCATCACTTCCTTCTCTTCTGTTGATTGAAGAAGATACAGCATTCCTCTAACTGTATTGCTTTTTTCCATATTGTATAGACCATTTGAAAAAATCAGGCCTGAGATTCTCAACCACAAAACAGCTTGCCGCAAAAGATAATTGTCCAATATTGAATTGAATTTGTTAAAAATTCCTTATAAATTGGACATCATACTCTTTTTCGTTGACTTTTTCACCATGCAGTTTATTATGGTAAGTTTACTTGTGCGGAATGGGCGCATAGCTCAGTTGGCTAGAGCCACCGGCTCATAACCGGTCGGTCGTAGGTTCGAGTCCTACTGCGCCCACCATAAATGTTGAATCTGATCCTTAACTCCAGGTTCCTTGAATAGACTACTCTTTTATACATATAGAGAGGCAGAACAGCAGGCTGCCTCAACAAGCGAGGTCGTCCCGGGCACAAAAACCGGGTTGCGACAGAGTGAACCAAAAAGGTACTTTCTCTCCAGGAAAGTACCTTTTTTTATTGGTTTTTTCGAACATTTCACCCCCAAAACACCATGCAACCGCAAATAACAGACATTCTTCATGCTCTGGAAAGCTTTGCTCCTGCAGCGCTGGCTGAAAAATGGGATAATGTCGGTCTCTTAGTGGGTAACCGGGAAAGCTCCGTCGACACAGTTCTTGTTGCCCTCGACCCGACAAACGCCCTGCTTGATGAAGCCCTTTCCAGAGAATGCGACACCGTCATCACCCATCACCCCGTTATCTTCAACCCGCTTTCAGCCATCGACACCGGGGTCCCTTCCGGACAGCTTCTGCAGAAAGCGCTCTCTCACAGCATTAACATTATCGGCTGCCACACGAACCTCGATTCCGCGGTAGACGGTGTCAACGACGTCCTGGCCCATGGCCTCGGACTTGTGAACCTGATGCCTCTGCAGCCTGCCACCGCCGAAAATGAAGAAAACAGGGGTCTGGGCAGGATCGGAAACTATCCCGCACCGATATCCAGGGCAGAATTTCTTCAACGACTCCACGATTTCCTGCACCTGGAAACAGTATCCCTTGCCGGCACCTTACCGCAGCAGATCCACAGGGTCGCTCTCTGCGGCGGCAGTGGTTCTGAGTTTGCCCCGCTGGCCCGACGCCGTGGTGCCGATGTCTATCTCTCTGCCGAAATTAAACACTCTACCGCCATCTGGGCAAACGAATGCGGTTTTGCCGTTATCGACGGCGGCCATTATGCCACAGAAAAACCGGCCGCCTCTCACCTTGCCGAAAAGCTTCGTCACATTGCCGAACAGAAAAAATGGCGGATTACCATACTTTTATCAGAGACGGAGAAAGCTCCCTTCGTCTCGGTCGACACTTTAACCTCTATACCGAAAAAACCATAACATACAGGAGAAAAGCTTTGAACACCGAAATAGCGCAACTCGTTTCACTGCAGGAGATCGATCTTGAAATTGATAAGATAGAAAACGAGATCACCCAGCAACAGGAGGCACTCAATCAGCGCATCAAAAAACTCGCCGAAAAAGAAACCCGCATCAATGAGCTGAAGGAGCAGATCAGCGCGTTGGAAAACGAACGCCGCACCCTCGAAGACGAGATGACTGACAAGATGGGCCATGTAAAAGAACGTCAGTCGAAAATGATGCAGGTGCAGACCGGCCGTGAACAGACCGCTTTGTTAAAAGAGATCGAAGATGCCAAAAAGATCGCCAAGGACAGTGAAGAACGCATCGTTGAACTCATGGAGAAGATAGAAACCCTCACCGCTGAAGCCGATGAGGAAAAAAATCTTCTTAAGGGAGAAAAAGCACTTGTCGCTGAAGAAACGGAAAAAGTACGCAAGACCATAGAGAACATCAACAAAGGGAAAAAAGAGAAAACCGGGGTTCGCGAAAAGCAGGCCGGCGGAATGAATTCCCGCCTGATCAAAAAGTACAACATACTGCGCCAGCGCCGTAACGGACTGGCTGTTGTCAACGTGAACGACGGTGTCTGCCAGGGGTGTTTTATGAGTCTGCCGCCACAGCAGTTCAATATTCTGCTCAAAGGCGATCAGACCCTTGACTGCCCGACGTGCCAGCGGATCATCTACTATAAGGAAATGGCAACCGAAGAGCAGGAAGGCTGAAGACCCAGCGGGATCGCTGCTCCACTGTCGAATCTCTGCGGCAGGGGCACGTCATGCTTTTTTCTCTGCTCGGCTTTTTCTTGATGCAGACCCCGGGAAATATGTTTACAATCTTGAGTGGAGCGGGTGCATGATCGCTCCGGCACTATGCCGGAGAGGAAAGTCCGAACTCCACAGGGCAGAATGGTTCGTAACACGAACACCGGGCGATCGGTGGAAAGTGCCACAGAAAACAAACCGCCTGTTCTACAGGTAAGGGTGAAACGGTGAGGTAAGAGCTCACCGCGCTCATGGTGACATGAGCGGCAGGGTAAACCCCATTCGGAGCAAGACCAAATAGGGAGGAATCAAGGGCTGCCCGTCCGTCTCCTCCGGGTAGGTTGCACGAGTTGCCGGGCGACCGGCATCCCAGTTAAATGATCATGGCCCCCAGCGGGTAACAGAATTCGGCTTACTCCCCGCTCCATTTTTTTATTGCAGATACACCATACGACGAGCTCTCTCAGCAAGAGCGATGTTACAATCCAGGGACCTCAGCTATAAGGTGTTTCAACACCGCCTATTTATACGTCCGCTTTCATGAAGACATCAGCCGCCGCCATTATACCAGCCGCAGGCAGCGGCACCAGAATGAAAGCTGCCTGTCCCAAACAGTACATCCTGCTGGACGGAAAACCAATCCTCGTTCATGCCGTTTCCGCCTTTCACCGCAACTCTGCCATCCAGGCCATCATTGTTGCTGTACCGGAAGATCGGATAGATTCCACCAGAGAACTGCTGCACCAGTGGCAGCTGGGAGACAAAACCTCGGTTATTGCCGGTGGCCTGCGAAGGCAGGACTCCGTCAAGGCAGGGCTCGATTGCTTAGACGAAAGCATCACTACAGTGCTGGTTCATGACGGCGCCCGTCCCCTGGTCTCCGACGAGCTGATCAGCCGCTGTCTTGACGAAGCGTCACTCCACGGGGCAGCCATTGCCGCCATCCCGGTAAAAGACACGCTGAAGCGGGCTGACGGGCACAATGTCATCACCGGGACGGTAGACAGAACACATTTATGGCAGGCCCAGACTCCTCAAGCCGCCGATGTTAAACTTCTTCGCCTTGCCTTTGAGGCTGCGGGCGGTATTGACGCAACCGACGAAGCATCTCTATTGGAGCGGGCCGGAATCCCGGTCCGACTGGTGCGGGGCTCCGAGAGCAACATCAAAACCACCCAACCGGAAGACCTTATCATTGCAG
>JAZBNU010000296.1:0-2806 GCA_036350815.1 Desulfopila sp. | reverse complement strand
TTACAGATAGTTGATTGGGGCGTTTTGCGGAGTGTTTGCAGAAGTTGTTCCATTCTCGACGGCAGCTGTTGCGCATAAGGATATTATCGCCAAGAGAGAAGGACCCATATGCAAGCAAAAACCACATATGAAGAACTGGAAAAGCGGGTTCAGGAACTGGAAAAAATAGAATCAGAATATGTTTTTTTCAAAGAAGCATTACGGGATAGTGAAGACTCATTCAAAAGGCTCTTTGAAAATGTCCCTCTGGGGTATCAATCATTGGATGAGAATGGCTGTTTTATAGTTGTTAACCAGACTTGGCTGGATGCTCTTGGGTACAGGGAAGAAGAAATTATTGGTAAATCCTTTGCCGATTTTCTGCATCCTGACTGGAGGGAACATTTCAAAGAGAACTTTCCGCGGTTTAAGGCCATTGGTGAAATTCTGGGGGTTGAGTTCGAAATGGTCAGAAAAAACGGAGACCTCATCCTGGTTTCTTTTACCGGTAAGATAAGCAGAGATACAAAGGGTGATTTTAGGCAGACACACTGTGTTTTTCAAGACATAACTGAGCGCAAGCGGCACGAGGAAGAATTACGAATGGCCAGGGAACTCACCGCACGCATCATTGAAGATGGGCCGGTGGCTATCACCCTGGTGGATTCAGGCGGAAAGATTGTCTTTGCGAATCGTCATGCCGAACGTCTCTTCGGCCTGGAAAAGAACAGTTTAGAAGGCCTGGGCTATAATTCGTCCGAGTGGTTCATTGAAGATGTCGACGGCTCTCCTTTTCCTGAAGAACGTCTGCCGTTTCGCCAGGTCATGTCGACGGGGCAACCTGTCTACAACGTCCAACATGCCATTACCAGACCGGATGCTGCCCGCAAAATACTCAGTATCAACGGAGCACCGTTACACGATGTCCATGGCAAAGTTGACCGGGTCGTTTTTGTGATTCTGGACATCACCGAGCGCAAACAGGCTGAAATTGCTTTGAAAGAAAGCGAGGAAAAATATCGTCTCCTTTTTAATCTGGGTGTGGATGCCATGTTTTTGGTACACAACACAACCACCCAGATTTTGGAGTGTAATGCCAAAGCCTCACAGCTCTTCGGTTATACTCCGCAAGAATTATTATCCATGAAAATGATGGATCTCTCCACTACTCCTGAAGAAACCCGGCAGGCATGTCAACACAATGCATCCCAGATAGAAAGGATTTACAGGAAAAAAGGCGGCGATTGTATTTCTGTGGAGGTCACTTCTACCCACTTTGAACTTAAGCATAGAGCGGCGCACATTTCAGTCATCAGGGATATAACAGAACAAAAACGTCTGGAGGCGGAAAAGCAAAATTTACAGATTCAGCTTAATCATGCGCAGAAAATGGAATCAATAGGTCGTTTGGCAGGAGGCGTTGCTCATGATTTCAACAATATGCTCGGGGCGATCCTGGGATATGTGGAACTTGCCATGGAGGAGGCCGAGGATAATCATGACCTGCATGCTGATCTGAAAGAAATTCAAACGGCAGCACAACGCTCTGCTGACCTGACAAAACAATTGCTGACCTTTGCAAGAAAACAGACTATTTCACCCAGAAAGCTGGATTTGAACGATACTGTGGAAAGCATGCTGAACATGCTTCGCCGCCTTATTGGTGAAGACATTGATCTGGTCTGGAAGCCGTCCACTCATTTACAGCCGGTGAAAATGGACCCGTCCCAGATCGACCAGCTTCTTGCCAACCTCTGTGTCAACGCCCGGGATGCCATTGCGAAGGTAGGCAAAATCACCATCGAAACGGCCGCGGTTGCCTTTGACCAGGAGTTCTGTAGCGCACACCATGGATATCTTCCCGGCGAGTACATCCTCCTTACGGTGAGCGACGATGGCTGCGGTATGGACCAGAGTACGCTTGCCCACATTTTTGAGCCTTTTTTTACTACCAAAGAGCGGAGCAAGGGCACAGGACTGGGGCTGGCATCAGTCTTTGGTCTGGTTAAGCAGAACGACGGTGTTATCAATGTCTACAGCGAGCCCGGTCAGGGAACGACATTCAAGATTTATTTGCCTGCATATTCGATTAAGTCAGACGGAATGGCTGAAAAGACGCCTGAACTGCCCGTTGAACATGGAAACGAGACTATCCTCCTGGTGGAAGACGAGTCAGCTATTTTGGGAATGACCACGAGGATGCTGGAAAAGCTGGGCTATACCGTGGTGGCTGCCGCCACTCCCGGCGAGGCAATCCGTCTGGCCCACGATTATCAGGGAGAAATCGACCTGCTGATGACCGACGTGGTGATGCCCGAGATGAATGGCCGGGAGCTGGCCAAAAACCTCCTTTCTCACTACCCGGACCTCAAGCGTCTGTTTATGTCCGGCTATACCTCCAACGTCATCGCCCACCACGGTGTGTTGGACGAAGGCGTACACTTCATCCAGAAACCGTTTTCCAAAAAAGATCTGGGAAACAAGCTGCGTGAGGTCCTGGAGGGGTGACAGGTTGGTGCAGCAGTCTGTTCTGCGGAAGGAAGCTGGATACTGCAATACAGGTACTTTGTTTTTCGGAAGCCTTTAATGCTGAAGACTTATACTGTCGGGGGATACATAGTAGAAATGAGTTCAGTTATACCTTTGTTATGCCTTTTTGCGACTGAGGTAAATGTGTTCATGGACTCCGCGTAGCAAACTCTATATTTTCTTTTCTGATTACCCCTAAAGATCAGCAAGCCCTATGGGGCAGGATCACTCTTTTCACGGGACGCCATAAACCCTTCCATGGGGGCTTGACTGCAGCCGTCCTGGCTGCAGACACCCG
>JAZBNU010000295.1:0-2441 GCA_036350815.1 Desulfopila sp. | reverse complement strand
TTACCTCCTGGTGTTGCTGGATGTACCCCATGAGTACTATGCAATTCCTTGCCACCCCACCAACAACTGACACGGAGGAAGTCATCGACGGTTAATTGCCCCTTATTTTTAAAAGCCAGGAACCCGCGATTAGCCATTTCGTCTTCCAGTGCCCCGATCACTTCGGGCGATGGCGCATGGCTGGCTGTCAGATCAACACCCTGAATCCGGGCACCTATGGGGTCCAAGGGACTGATTTGACTACCGTTCTTCTCTATAGTGGCGACATTCGATGGATTAAGAGACGAAATTTTAGAAAGGTTGGTTTCCAAGGCTAATCTCCTTTCGCTGTTTTGAATGCAGTGAGAATGAGATTTGCGCAGTTTGTAGACGGTAACATCCGTAATTGCAGACGTCAAATAGTGAAAAAAGTCAGACCCGGTGCGCCTCTTTCGAGCCATAGGAAGAAATCTTTTTCTTTTGGAGTTGGCTGGACTCCTGCTTTGAATTTAACCTGACGTATCTAAGACAGCCACTCCTTGCCGATGAAATAGATTGTTCTCTTAAAACAACAGTGTCGAAAAAGTTTACACATTGTCATTGAACGGATCAAAAAGTTACAATCTGCTGAAATATAACGATTAATTAGATGGCCTGTATTTTGCTTAATTTTAATTCAATAAGCAATAATAGCAATAAATTCATACGCTCACTGATACATGACACTTCAGTTCCAACACCAAAACCCGCTACCCTGCTACTTTCCGGGGTACTCTTTGCCAGTTTGTTGTTGTTCAGACACAGGATGAGGACAACGTAAAGCATTCCGACACTGTAAAGTATTTCGACATATGCTAGGCGAGGAATATGAAAGAGCGTCGTTTAACCTTTGGATACGATTGTAAGTTGTGCAAAAGGTCATGTCACCTTTGCAATTTTACCAGCTATTCGAACGATCCCGTCGTTTTTAATCTGAAATTCTTCAATCAGGAATTTCTTTCTTCCAATTGTTTTCAGGCCCAACCCTTTTCTCATCAAAAAAAAGGCTCAGTCCCTTATCATCAAAGAGATTGAGCCTTCAATTCCAGCATTGTTAAGAATGCCCCTGTCAGAAGGGAATTTCATCGTCCGGGTTGAAAGCCGGCTCTTCAAAATCATCCCGGCTTGAGCTCCCGCCTGAAGATTGTTGCCCACTGCGCTGGGAGGGGGAATTGCCCTTGTCCTGCTGGCCACCGTAACCGCCACCACCCTGCTGCCCGTCATCCTTGCTGCCGAGCATCTGCATCTGATCAACGACAATTTCGGTGATGTAACGCTTGTTGCCGTCACGATCATCGTAGGAGCGTGTCTGGATTTTTCCTTCAATGTAAACCTGCTTCCCCTTGTGCAGGAACTTGCCACAGATTTCAGCCAGTTGCCGCCAGGCAACAATATTGTGCCACTCGGTTTTTTCCTGCCGCTGGCCGTCACGATCCTTGTAACGCTCTGTGGTTGCCAACGAGAAAGTCGCCACCGCCGTACCGGACGGGGTGTAGCGAAGCTCCGGATCTTTACCGAGATTACCTACCAGAATGACCTTGTTAACCGACATAAAAACCTCCAAACTTTGCTGTTAATTGCCAAAAGTTAGTGTCACTGGACTAAAGTTATTGTCACTGAGCAGAAAGCATACTAAATACGCTGCTACATTTTTCACATCAGCGCGCTCTCGAAAACGGCTAAAAGTTTTTGTGATGGTTTGAGCTTGGGATATTACATGATTCAAGAGAAGACTAAAACTCTATTCAGGAACCTTAGAATTTGCATTACCAACTCCTACAGCGAGAAACTCACTTTTATCACTACCAACCCCATGAAACACATCTGGCTAATTTACGCTAGCCGGGGGAATTGGTCAAAGGTTCCTTCCTTCGAATTTGCCCAAATTGTTTTGAGTGCCCTGGCTGGCTCAAAGACGATAGTTCACTTTGCGCCCAGGCATTATTGATCAAATAAATCCACAAAACCTGTTCGGCAGTGGCTGATAAGTTCCACATTATTTCTAGTGTCAAAAACGGCCAACACCGACTGCTCCCCACATTTCCTGCCAAAGAAGATTATTTTTCCGCTGACAGTCCAGGCACCATGTCAAATACAGAGGAGCCCTGCTGTAACAGCTGGGCAAAATCACCTGCCGGCAACGGTTTGCTGAACAGATACCCCTGCATGGCATCGCACCCATTGGCGATCAAAAAAGCCAGCTGTTCCGGTGTTTCGACCCCTTCGGCAATCGCTGTCAATTGAAGGTTGTGAGCAATATCAATGATGCTGGAGACAACGGCAGTGCGCGAATCGGATGTGCCGACATCGTGAATAAAGCCCTGATCAATTTTCAGGTGATCAACCGGGAAGCGACTGAGATAGTTCAGACTCGAATAGCCGGTACAAAAGTCGTCCAGGCTCAACGAGATCCCCAGATTTTT
>JAZBNU010000294.1:0-2695 GCA_036350815.1 Desulfopila sp. | reverse complement strand
TTCGGTCAAGAGCATATCATGATACAAATGTATTTATTCCTCGACTTTTTTCAAGATATCCGCAAACATCCTGACACTTTTCCCAACAGCAGTTCATTCACGCAAAAAAACATGACATCTCCTTTTACTTCCCGGTACAGCATGATGAAATAATACGCATCATCCTTCTGTCTGAACGCTTGACATGGTTATCCACATGCCTACCTTTTTTATATATTCATTGTTTCATACCATAGTCAGGTTGTATCACCTTACACTGAGAGCGTTGCTTTTCCATTTTGATCATTGCTCTTTCGATCTGAATGAAACACAACGCTTTCGGTGCACATTCACAAGGAGAAGAGACATGTTGCCAAAAATACAGAAAATTCTCTACACCACCGACCTTGGCCCCGGAGCCTCATATGTCTTCCGTTATGCACTGGCCCAGGCCCGTCAGCACCAGGCAACAATTATTGCCGTCCATGCCATGGAACCGCTCTCTACTTTTGGGCAGAGCCTGGTTGAACAGTACATTACCCACGAAAGCTCTACTGAAATGCATCAAAAAGCTCAAGAAAATGTCAAAGCAGTACTCACTGAAAGGCTGCGGGAGCTGTGCTCTAAAGAATGCGAAGGTGCCACCTCCTGCGAAAACGCCGTTGACGCCATCCATGTGGTGAAAGGTTATCCTCACGATGTAATTCTGAAAATGGCCAAAGACAATGACGCCGATCTGATAGTCATGGGAACGCTGAAGCACTCCCTGATGGGTGAATTCATGATCGGCAGTACAACACGTAAAGTGATGCGCAACACCACCCTCCCTGTCTTGGTCATCAATATTCCAAAAGAGGAGAGCGGGGAATAGTCATATGTTTTTTTGCACCAGGGTTTGGAGCATGCAGGGAGCCAGAAAAATGGGGAACTGGGCCAGAGCAAAATAGAGCCAGGTCACCTCCGACATTTCCCCTCCGGCAGCAGCAAGCATCAGGCCCATGTTGCGTTGCGACGCTGTAAAACCTATGGACAACGCCTGCTTTCGTCCAAAGGGCAGAAAGACAAAAGTTGTCAGGAGGAGTACCGCAAAAAATATCACAAATGACAATAAAGTGAAGCCGATTACCATGACCGGGTCGGAAAGCAGCCGTACAGCCACATTTTCCATAATAGCTGCAACAAAGATAAAAAGAATGATGAGATTGAGGCCATCAATCTTTTCTTTGTGCTTCTCAATGGCATGTACACCAAAATAGCAGCGCAGCACAAACCCTGCACAGGCTGCACCGACAAGAATAATGCCGAGCTTGCCGGCTAGCAGCAGAGGAGATATGGACAGCGCTGCACCAACAAAGAGCTCAGCAAAAAGGGGTGCCGTAAGCGGTACAATGGCCGTACTGCAGACAAGAGTAATCAGCACAAGCGTTGCATCGAGTCCCATCAGCACCGCTAGCGACGGAGCCGCCATGATTGGAGATGCCACCGCCTGCAGCATGATCGCAACAAAAAGAGCCGGCGCAATACTATCGACCCCGGACACAAGACAGATGGCACCAAGTATTACAGGCACAGCCAGAGACATCCATGCAGTTGCCGCAAACACCAGGCCGGGACGCCTCAGACATGCTCTGGCTGCCGTCATATCAACCCGCATGAATGCTATGCACAGTAGTAAAAAAATGGCCTCTGCAACGTACGATTTGAGATACTCCCCAACCCAGGGGAAACAGATACCCACAAGTACAATAGCCGCTATGGCCCGAGTACCCTGGCGCCCCAACCAGGAAAGTCCCGCCGGGATAATTGCACCTTTCATCAAAAACCCCGTATAACGTGATAGTCTGCCATGTTTACCGCCTAAACGATGACATACCGGCTCTTCCTTCATTCAAGTCAGAAGAATTTTTTTGCTCACTCACTTATAATCCGCAGGAAAAGAGACTGTTCTCTGACATTGCCACGAACATCGGCAAGAGACATCACCACGTGATAACGCCCCGGTCGCAAACTGGGGATACTCCCCTCGATGACATAGTCGGCGTTTTCGCCGCCGGTCGGCTGCCGTAAAAACGGTTTGAGACGATCAGTGATATTCAGAGAAAAAATCCCACGCTTTCCCTTGATATGGAGTGTGTCGATATCGATAGGGGCAAGATAACTCTTCAGAAAAACAAGCAGATTCACAGGGATGTCGGCTTCGTAATGTATACCTGACGAGGTCGGATTGATGATCGAGACAATAGGTCCGTCACGTTCTGTGACAGTGCCCACCCTATCTGCTTCACTATAGGGCTGAACATCATCTGCGGCCATACCTGCTTGCTCCTCAGCCTGCAGGATGAGCTGCCACTCCTGCTCAGACATACTCAGTTTTTCACCCTCTTTCTCGGTAAAGAGGATCACCGGCGAAGCAATGACAGTTGAGCAGTCCAGTACGGCATGCAGCAGAGGTGTGAGAACTGACAGAAAAAACAGCATCTGCAAAGCAACTAGAGTCTGCCCCGTTTCCGTTATTTTCATAAGCACTTACATGGATTTTGACCGGGAGAAGCATATCTCCTTGCAAAAGAACGGTCATTATGAACCCGCTCTTTCAATTTTTCATGGTTGTCTTACATCACAACACAGCCACACACACTTTGCAAGGAAATCATCAAAAATCATCTTCTCATGGCTCAGCCGTTTTTTCAAAAAACTGCAGAGACAGTGTGTCATT